>PMJK01000046.1 GCA_003158505.1 Holophagaceae bacterium
CCAACGAATCATCAGCCTGGTGCCCTCGGTCACGGAGCTGCTGGTCCAGTGGGGGCTGGCGGCCCAGCTCGTGGGACGGACGCGCTACTGCATCGAGCCCCGCTGGATCCGCAATTCCGTGCCCACCGTGGGTGGGACCAAGGACCCCGACCTCGGCCGCATCCGCGACCTGGCGCCAGATCTGGTGATCCTGGAACACGATGAGAATCCGAAGGCGGTCGCCGAGGCGCTCACGGCCCTGGGCATCGCCTGGCTGGCGCTCGAGATCCGCACCGTGAAGGATTGCGTCGCGGCCCTGCGCCTCCTCGGCGCGAAGCTCGGCGTGCCCCAGGTGGCCGAAGCCAGGGCCCAGGCGCTGGAAGTCTCCCTGAAGGGCCGTCGCCGCAAGGGCCCGCGCGCCCTGGCCCTGATCTGGAAGGATCCCTGGATGAGCTCCGGCCCGGACACCTATGTCGGCGATCTGCTGCGTCAGGGGGGTCTCACGCCCATCGGCCCGGAGCGCTATCCCACCCTGACGGACGCGGAACTGGAGGCCCTGGCACCCCGGATCATCCTCCTGCCCAGCGAGCCCTACCGCTTCAATGGCCGGCACCGGGCCGACCTGCAGAAGCGGTTCCCGGGCGCGGCTGTCCAACTCCTGGACGGGCAAGCCCTCACCTGGTACCTGAGCCGGACGGAGGAAGGCCTCGAGCTGATCCGATCCCTCAATTGATGCGGCGGTCGCGTCCCTTCCATTCCTTGTCGCGCAGCAGATATTTCTGGATCTTGCCCGTAGAGGTCTTCGGCAGCCCTCCGAACTCGATCTGACGGGGCACCTTGAAGGTGGCGAGCCGGGTCCGGCAGTGGTCGACCAATTCCTCGGCGGTGAGAGAGGCCCCGGGCTTGAGCGTGACGAAGGCCTTGGGCACCTCGCCCCACTTCTCGTCGGGCACCGCGATCACTGCGCATTCCAGCACTGCGGGATGGGAGACCACCGCCTGTTCCACCTCGATGGTCGAGATGTTCTCGCCGCCCGAAATGATGATGTCCTTCATCCGGTCACGGAGTTCGATGGACCCGTCCGCATGTTGCACGCCCAGGTCGCCCGAGTGGAACCACCCGCCGTGGAAGGCCCGGGCCGTCGCCTCCGGATCCTCGAAGTAGCCCGTCATCACGACGTTCCCCCGCATGACCACTTCACCCATGGTGGCGCCATCCCGGGGCACGTCGTTCATGTCCAGATCGACGATGCGGACTTCGCCAGCGCAGGGATTCGGGACGCCTTGGCGCGCGCTCAGCTTCGCCTGCTCCTCTGCCGGCAACGCTCCCTGCCCGGGGTTTGGCACGTTGATGGTGAAGGGTCCGTACACTTCGGTGAGGCCATAGACGTGGTCCAGTTGGAAGTTCAGCTCGGCCATGCGGGCGATGAGCGTGGGCGAAGGCGGCGCCCCCGCGGTAAACAAACGCACCGGCCGCGCCAGCCTGTGGGCCGCCGGATCGGTCACGAGCATGGTGCAGACCGTGGGCGCCGCGCAGAAGTGGGTCACACCCTCGTCGAAGAGTTGCCAGGTGGGTCCGGGCTCGATGCGCGGGATGCAGATGCTCTCCGCGCCCACCGCCGCGAGCCCCCAGGTGAAGCACCAGCCGTTGCAGTGGAACATCGGCAGTGTCCAGAGGTAGCGGGACTCCCGCACCACCCGGTGATCGAGGATCATCGCCAGCGCATTCAGGTAGGCGCCCCGGTGGTGATAGACAACCCCCTTGGGCCGTCCCGTGGTCCCCGAGGTGTAGTTGATACTGATGGGCTCGTCCTCACTCGTCAGCCACGATTCAACGGGGGCATCCAAGCCGCGCGCGAGTAGGGCCTCGAAGTCCGGGCCGAGCACGACCCGCTGGATCGTGGGGGGGACCTCAGCAAGGACCGCCAGCAATTCCGGTGACACGAAGACCTTGGTCGCCCCGCTGTGTTGGATGATGTAGGCGACTTCCCCCGGACTCAAGCGCGTGTTGATGGCCACCAGCACGCCCCCGGCGAGCGGAACGGCAAAATGGGCCAGCAGCAGGGGCTCCGAATTGAAGGCCAGGAAAGCCACCCGCTCGCCCTTCCTGAGGTCGTCGGCCCGCAGGGCCGAGGCGAACTTCCGGGCCCTCGAGCGGAACTCGCGCCAGGTGAAGCGCCGGTCGCCATCGGAAACGGCCGGCCACTCGGCGTACACCTCGCCCGCCCGCTCGAGGAGGTGGATGGGCGACAGTTCCTGGCGCTGGACCCGGAGTTCATTCGGGTGTTCCACGGATGGGCTCTTCACTGCGGGCATCTGAAGTTCCTTACGCCAGGGCCGCCCCAGGGTGCGGGGTGTCCTCGAGTTGCAGGGGGATGGGTTGAAGAACCATGCCACATTCCCGCGGAATTCCCGAGACCAAACCCGCGACCCCCTGGGAAGCCCTCGCGTGTTGAGGTAATCTGTGCGTCTTGGCCCATGGCCGGGAGGTTGGTATGCCCTTGCCCCTGATCTGCCTGATGACCGCCCTGCCCACGCTGCAGGCGCCGGTCCCGAAAAATGATGCCCAGGCTGTGCTCGACGCTGCCCGGGCCAAGGCCAAGTCAGTGATGGAAGCCCGCACGGCCCACATCCAGGCCGGCAGGAACACCAAAGACTTCCATGGGGATTGTGCGAAGGAACTGGCCAATCTGGATGCCCGCCTGGCGACCGAAAAGCGTCCCGATGTCCATCAGGCTCTGCTGGTGAGCAAGCTGTACCACCTGCAGTTGGCCAAGCTAGATCCACCGCCCCCCTTCCTGGACCTCATCCGAAAGGACGTGCCGCCTACGGCCGCCGTCTGGAGTCTGGAGCCCTCGCTGATCCTGCAACTGGCCGACGAGCAGGCGCCCGGTTGGGGGTCCTATGTGGCCCAGGCCCGCGCCCAGCATGCCGACCCCGCCATCCGGAGCCTCCTGCTCTTCGAGTTCTTCTGGGACCGCCTGGATGCGAAGGACGAAGCCGCCTGGAGGCCCGCCTACGACACCCTGCAGTCGGAGTTCGGGACCACGCACCAGGCCAAGCAGGCGAAGGATGTTCTCGAGAGCCAGCGGAAGACCGCCATCGGCCTGCCGGCCCCCGCCTTCAACCTCCAGACCCTGGGTGATGCGAAGACGACCTATACGCTGGACAGCTTCAAGGGCAGGTACCTGCTCATCGACTTCTGGGCCACCTGGTGCCCCCCCTGCCGCGCCGAGATGCCCTCCATCCATGCCGCCTGGGCCAAGTTCAAGGCCAAGCCCTTCGACATCCTGTCCCTTTCCTTCGACCGCAAGGTCGAGCACATCGCCCCCTTCCGGGCCCAGGCCGCCACACCCATGCCCTGGAAGCATGCCTTCATCGAAGGCGGCTTCCAAAACCCCGTGGCCGAGGCTTACGGCGTGAAGGGCATCCCCAAGCCCCTGCTCATCGGGCCTGACGGAAGCATCGTGGCCAGTGGCGGCGATCTGCGGGGCGAGAAACTGGAACGGACCCTGGCTAAGTTCTTGGGGAATTGACGTTGTTTCGGCGGAATCCGCTGCGCGAATTCCGTTAGGAACAGGGCCCGCATCCGCGGGCCCTGTTTATTTGCCTGCAAGCCAGGTCCGCATCGTTTCAGGTTTCTGGAAGCCCAGGATGCGGCGCAATTCTCGGCCCTCGGTGTCCAGCAGGAGCACCGTCGGATAGCTGCGGATCTGCAGCTTGGTGGCCAGGTCCTTCCGCCGGGCATCGGTGTCGATGCGGATGGGCACGGCGTTCTGGGCGATCCACTGCTTCACGGATGTCTCGGGCCAGGTCTTCTCGTCCAGTTCCTTGCACTGGGCGCACCAGTCCGCGTAGATGTCCACCAGCACGAGCTTGTGCTCAGCCTTGGCCCTGGCAAGGGCTCCCTCGAGATCCTGCTCCAGCCAGCCAGCATGTTCATCTTTCGCGGCCGCCGTGGTACCACCTTTCGGCAGGAGCTCCACCCCCAGGAATGACTCCACGGATTTAAAGCCCAGCAGAACGCCCAAGGCCAGCAGCAGGATGGCAAGGCCCTTCCGCAGTTGGCCCACCAGACCCTCCGCAGGTTCAAACACGCCAAAGACCGCCGCGCCCACCACCGTGACAAGCGCCCACATGCCGAAGTTCGCCCAGGCAGGCACGATGAGCCGCACGTTCCAGGCCGCAAAGCCCAGCACCACCAGACCCATGACGTGCTTGAAGCGGGTGAGCCAGTGCCCGCTCTTCGGGAGTGCGGCATTGAAGGTGCCCACGGCGATGAACAGCACACCCATTCCCAAGGCGAACACGAAGAGCTGCAGGGCGCCTGATATGACTCCCTGATGCTGAGCAATATTGACCAGCACCGTGCCCACAAATGGTCCCACGCAAGGGGCGGCGAGAGGCCCAAGCACCAGTCCCATGATGAATGCGCCACCGAACCCGTTCCGGGGGCCACTGCCTTGCAATTTTGTCGCGAGGCCCGCTGGGAGTGCGATCTCGTAGGCACCGAATAGGGACAGAGCAAAGGCCGCGAAGAGAAGTGACACGGGGATGAGGAAGGCGGGTTTTTGAACAGCGGCACCGAAGGCCGCACCACTCAGCCCTGCAAAGATCCCCAAGGTGGTATAGGTAACCGCCATGCCTAGGACGAGCGTGAGGGAGAGCAGGAAACCCTTCATCCTTCCGCTGCCCTTGGCCCCCACGATGGCCATGGTGATGGGGATCATCGGGTAGACGCAGGGGGTGAGGCTTGCGGCGAGCCCGTAGCCGAAGGCCACCAACAGAGCCCAGAGAAAACCTGAGTCGGAAGAGACCGGCGGGGAGAGGGGTGAAGTTCTGTTTACCGCAACAGAAGTGACAGGTGCTTCGACCTTCGGCGCCTCCACCGCCTTTTCTACCGGCAAAACCGCAGGTTTTGCCGCAGGCACAGCCACGGGAATCTCACTCGCCTTCACTTCTAGCGAGCGTGTGGTCGGCGGATAGCAGACGCCGCCTTCGCCCTCGGTGCAGGGCTGGTAGGTCACCTGCAGCGTCACCGTGCCGCTGAGGCCTTCGCCGCTCATGGGCACCCTCACCGAGCCGTGCCAGATGCCATCGCCAAGCTCGTCCTTCGCCGTCGTAGGCGGCAGCTTGCCCATCTTCAGGGTGCCCAGGCCCGCCTTCTTCCCGATATCCATGAAGGAGGCCTTCAGGTGGGCACCCACCGGAACGGTCACCACCACGGCACCCTTCTCGAAACGCAGAGGGACGTCTTTCACGGGGTCGAAGGAGGGATCCGCCCGCTGGGCCCAGGCCGTCACCGCGAGACTCAGGCTCAGGAAATACGGGGTGAGGGCACGCATGGAGACTCCGGGCCGGAAACGTTCACTTTAACCCACGACGAACCATGAATCCTTTCCGCTAGCCTGGATCGATGGATCAGGCCTTCCCCTTCCCATGGTTCGAGTCGCTGCTGGCGCGGCTCCGCGAGCACCTCTCGTCGGAACCCTTTCCTCGGGACGCAGCCCATGATCTGGGGCACATCCTGCGGGTGGCGCGGCTGGCTTTGCGCCTGGCCCGCGAGGAAGGCGCG
>PMJK01000070.1:0-6412 GCA_003158505.1 Holophagaceae bacterium
GGAGAGCTGGCTGCTGCCGAAGAACTCCTTCATGGCCGCGATGACCGGCTTGCTGTTGATCAGGTCGTGGGCCTGCACGGGATTGTTGGGATCCTGCGCGATGCTGAACTTCTCCTTGATGGCCCGCTGGACGCGCACAAGGCCCACCCGGAAACCATTCTCCAGCAGTTCGCCCACGGACCGCACACGGCGGTTGCCGAGGTGGTCGATGTCATCGGCGCGGACAGGGGCGATCTCGCCGATGTCCTGGCGGGTGGTGTCGTACTTCTTCAGACGCAGCAGGTAGTGGATGGTCTGAATGAAGTCGTCGGTGCCGAGGGTGCGGTAATCCAGGTCCGTGGCAAGGCTCAGCTTGGCGTTGATCTTGTGGCGGCCCACCTTGCTGAGGTCGTACTTCTGGGGGTCGAAGAACATGCCGAAGAGCAGCTTTTTGCTGGATTCTAAGGTGGCAGGCTCGCCGGGCCGGATTTTCTTGAAGAGTTCCTTCGCGGCCTCTTCGCTGTCCTCGGTGTGATCCTTCGCCAGTGTCTCGGAAAGGACCTTGCCGGTGACGTCCGCTTCGGGGAAGCACACGTCGAAGGAGTGGATGTCGTTGGCGAGGAACATCTCAAGGTGGGTCTGGAGGAAGGGCTCGTTGGCCTCCATCAGCACCTCGCCGGTATTCATGTTCACGATGTCCTGCAGAAGGACGGCCCCATCGAGCATCTCTCGGGATACGGGCACGTCCTTGATGCCGGCCTTCTCCATATGCTCGAGGATGCGGCGGGTGATCTTCTTGTCCTTGGCCAGCACCACTTCCTTGGTCTTGGGATGCTTCACGTCCTCTTCGGTCTTCTTCCCCTGGAGGTGCTCGCCCACGGCGACAGTCAGCTTGCCTTTCTTCAGGAAGAAGGTGGCGGGGGTGTAGAAGTGGCGGAGCATGAGCTCGTTGGAGCTGAGGCTTTCGGCGAACAGTCCCAGGGCGCGCAGGAAGGTGGCGCCGAGGAACTTGCGCTTGCGGTCGATGCGGGCGTAGAGCAGGCCCTTGGCGTCCAGCTCGAACTCGATCCAGGAGCCGCGGTAGGGGATGATCTGGGCGCTGTAGAGGCTCTTGTCCGAGGCGATGCTGAAGAAGACGCCGGGACTGCGGTGCAGCTGGCTCACGATCACGCGCTCAGTGCCGTTGATGATGAAGGTGCCACGGTCGGTCATGATCGGCAGGTCGCCGAAATAGACTTCCGAATCCTGGCTCTGCTTGAAGCGGCGGTTCCCCTTGTCGTCCTTGTCGAACTGATTGAGGCGCACGCGGATCTTCAGGGGGGCGGCCATGGTCGAGCCGCGCTCGACGCACTCGTCCATGCCCATCTTCTGCTTCATGGCGACGGGTTCCTGGCACACGTCGCAGATGGTCGCGGCATTCTTGTTGCGGGTGCCGCACTTGGGGCAGTCCACCGTGGGATCCTTCGGGTGGTCCGACACGATGCTATGGCCGCAGTGCTTGCACTGGGTGCGGAGATGGTCGAGACCCAGGTACTTCTCGCACTTGCAGGCCCAGTGGCCAACGGTGTAATCGAGGAACTCCACTTCGAGGTTGGCGTCGGTGCCGTCGGGGTTCTTGCCGTTGTGCACGGGGAACATGGACTCGAATACGGCCTTGAGGCCGCGCGGTTCCCGCTCGCTGTGCAGCAGGTTCATCTGAAGGAATTCGTCGTAGCTCCGCTTCTGGATGTCGATCAGGTTCGGGATGGGAACCAGGGAACGGATCTTCGAGAAGTTGTGGCGCTGGCGGTAGATGTTCTGCTGAACACTCATGGTTCGCTCCAGGTGAAGTAGGCGGAACCTTCTATGGACGGCACACAGCACGGCATTTCATGGCTGCGGGCCCTGAGCAAAGACGGCTTTGTCCCAGGACCGTAGTCCCGGGACGGAATCACATGCGACAGTGCGGTAGGTCCCAGTACGAACCGATGGCCATCCTTCCACTCGACGGCGGAAGGAACGGCCCAGGAACGAGAATGGCGCTGCGACGGCGGGCGTTTGGCAACCAGGGGCCTTTATGGAGGCGGAGTCCGTACGGGAATCCGGACGGAAGGAATAATCGTACCACATCCAGACAACATCGCAAAGCGCAAGGTGCGAGACGCACCCCACGCTTTGCGTTATTGCTGTGATAGAAGNNTCCTTGGCCACGCCTTCCTTGACGGCCTTGGGAGCGCCATCAACCAGGTCCTTGGCTTCCTTGAGACCGAGTCCAGCAACGATCTCGCGGACGGCCTTGATGACGTTCAGCTTGTTGGCACCAGCCTCAAGCAGGATGACGTTGAACTCGGTCTGCTCTTCGACCGCAGCGGCCGGAGCGGCGCCACCAGCGGCGGGCGCAGCGGCAGCGGCGGCAGAGACACCGAAGCGGTCCTCGAGGGCCTTGACCAGGTTGGCCAGGTCGAGCACGGTCATGGTTTCGATTTCAGCGATGAGCTGATCGGCAGTGAGAGCCATGATGGCCTCCTAAAATTCGAAATGGGGTTTTGGATTCGGGGTGGAGGAGCTACTCGCCGGCCTTCTGTTTGCGGATGCCATCGAGGGCAACCGTCAGACCGGAGATGGGGTAGGTCATGAGGTAAAGCAGCTTGGCGATCAATACGTCGCGGCTCGGCAGCTCGGCCAGGACCTGAAGTTGCTTGGCATCGAACAGTTTGCCATCCATGACGCCGGCCTTGAAGGTCGCCGCGGGATTGTCCTTCAGGAAGCTGTTGACGGCCTTGGCCAGGGCGATGACATCCGCGCTGGTCGTGGCGATGGCGCTGGATCCCTTGAAGGAACCGCCCAGGGCCTCGAAGGACGTATCCTTCACGGCCAGGCGGAGCAGGGTGTTCTTGCTGACACGGTACTGGGCCCTGCTTTCGCGGACGCTCTTGCGGAAGGCAGTATCTTTATCGACCACGAGGCCCTTGAATTCGATCACGACCGCCGAGGTGGCGGACGCGAAGGTCTCCTTGAGCACGGCGACTTCAGCGATTTTCTGGTTCTTTTCCATGGTCAGCCTCCTACTTCTCAACGGCTGTGTTGACGGTGACCGAGGGGCCCATGGTGGAGGCGATGTACATCGTCTTCACATATTTGCCCTTCGCCGTGGCGGGCTTGGCCCTGTGGACGGCATCAATGAGCGCCTTGGCGTTCTCTTCCAGCTTTTCGACGCCGAAGGAGAGCTTGCCGACGGGCGCGTGGATGATGCCGGTCTTGTCGACCCGGTACTCCACCTTGCCGGCCTTGATCTCCTTGATGGCCTTGATCACGTCGAAGGTCACGGTTCCGGTCTTGGGGTTGGGCATGAGGCCTCTAGGCCCGAGCACCTTACCCAGCCTACCGACGCCCTTCATCATGTCGGGGGTTGCGACGAGGGCATCGAAGTCGAGGAATCCGCCGGCGATCTTCTCGACCAGGTCGTCCCCGCCCACGATCTCGGCGCCCGCAGCTTCCGCTTCCTTGATCTTTTCGCCGCCTGCGATCACCGCCACACGCATGGTCTTGCCCGTTCCGTGGGGCAGGACGATGGTGCCGCGGACCATCTGGTCCGCGTGCCGGGGATCCACACCGAGCCTCATGTGGACTTCAACCGTCTCGTCGAACTTGGCGTAGGCCGTGTCCTTTACGACGGTGAGAGCGTCCTTCAGCTCATAGGGGCGATCTTCGATCTTGGCCGCGGCAGCCCGGTACTTCTTTCCAGGTTTTGCCATTTTGGCTCCATTCGAACAATCTCCCGCGATAACGGTCGCGGTGGCCGGGATTGCCGCACGACGCGGCTTTCCAATAAAGTGTTGCAAGTGCTCGCGTGGGTTTGGGACCCACGCGATAAAGGATTAATCGATGACTTCGACACCCATAGAGCGGGCGGAGCCGGCGATGGAACGGACGGCGGCTTCGAGGCTGCCGGCGGTTAGGTCGGGCATCTTAACCTTGGCAATCTCAGCGAGCTGGGCCTTGGTAATCTTCCCGACTTTGTCTTTGTTGGGGGTGGCGCTGCCCTTGGCCAGGCCGAGCTTCTTCATGATCAGCACGGCGGCGGGCGGGGTCTTCAGGATGAAGCTGAAGCTGCGGTCGGCGTAAACGGTGATGACGACGGGGAGGGTGGTGCCCTTCTCGACGGAACCCACGGACTTCGCATTGAACTGCTTCACGAACTCCATGATGTTGACGCCGTGCTGGCCCAGCGCGGGACCGACGGGAGGGGCCGGGGTGGCCTCGCCCGCAGGCAGTTGCAGCTTGATGTAGCCAGTGATCTTCTTTGCCATGTCTGGTTCTCCCGCGGCTGATTCCGGCGCATGCCGGCGACGGCCGCCTTAAAGGGCGGAAAACGCCTCAGCGTTTTTCCACCTGGATGAAGTCGAGCTCCACGGGGGTGCTGCGACCGAACACCGTCACCATCACCTTGATGGTGGAGCGCTCTTCGTGGATTTCGTCCACGTCCCCCTCGAAATTGGCGAAGGGGCCATCTATGATACGGACCTTTTCGCCCTTCTCAAAGTGGTATTTGGGCTTGGGCTTCTCTTGGGTCTCTTCGGTGTGGTGCATGATCTGGCGGACTTCCTCGTCTGTCAGGGGCGTGGGCCGCTTCTTGTTGGCCCCCACGAAGCTCGTGACCTTGGGCGTGTTCCGCACCAGATGCCAGTCGGCATCGGCCATCTCCACGGAGCCATCGGGCTTGCGCTCCACCTGGATCTGGACCAGCAGATAGCCAGGGAACGACTTGCGCTTCTTGATGACGCGTTCCTTCTTGCCGGACTTGGCGTCGACTTTCATCTCCTCATAGGTCTCTTCGGGGATCTGAATGTCCCCGAAGCTCTCTGAGCGCTCTTCCATCTTGATGCGCTGGCGAAGATGCTCCATCACCTTGGCTTCGTAGCCGGAATACGTATGGATGATGAACCACTTCAACTCGCGGCCCTGAGGCTGGACCGTTGCGTCCTGCGGGATTTCCTGGGGGATGCTGACGAGATCGGTCATGTCTGCCTCCGCTTCAGCGGGTCTTCAGGAAGAAGAACGCGAAGCCCTTGGAGAGAATCCAATCCGCGAACCAGAGGTACGCCCCAGTGAATACGGAGATGATCACAACCGTCCAGGCGGACGTCATCACCTTCTCCTTGCTGGGCCAATCCACCCGATTGAGCTCAGCCGCTAGATCTTTAGCCTGTTGCTTGATGGCACCGATCACGATGGACCCCGTGGAAAGGATGTGGATCAGAAAAACCTGGCCCCGAGCGAGATCGCCGGGGCCGGGAAGTGGCAGGGGAGACAGGCTTCGAACCCGCGACCTGCGGATTTGGAGTCCGCTGCTCTACCAACTGAGCTACTCCCCTGTGGGAACCGCCCGGCTGTTGGTAAAGCCGGGCGGGCACCCTCGGCACCGGAGGCTTACTTAGCCTCGCGGTGAATCTTGTAACCGCCACAGAAACGGCAGAACTTGTTGAATTCAAGTTTGCCTGTGGTGGTCTTCTTGTTCTTGGTGGTGCTGTAGTTCTTGCGTTTGCACTCTTGGCATTGCAAGTGAACGATGTCGCGCATCTGAATCTCCTGAGTCGGAGGGCGGACTGGTTGTTAAGCCAGGATCTCGCCCACGTTGCCGGCACCCACCGTACGACCACCCTCGCGGATGGCGAACTTCAGGCCCTTGACCATGGCGATGGGCTGGATCAGCTCCACCGTTAGGGTGACGTTGTCGCCGGGCATCACCATTTCGCGACCCGCCTCGAGTTCGATGGAGCCGGTCACGTCGGTGGTGCGGAAGTAGAACTGGGGACGGTACTTGTTGAAGAAGGGGGTATGACGGCCACCCTCTTCCTTGGTCAGCACGTATACCTGGGCGTTGAACTTGGTGTGGGGGGTGATGCTGCCGGGCTTGGCGAGCACCTGGCCGCGCTCCACATCCTTGCGCTCAATGCCGCGGAGCAGGAGGCCCGCATTATCGCCGGCCTGGCCCTGATCCAGGGACTTGCGGAACATCTCGACGCCGGTCACGACCTTCTTCACGGTGTCCTTGAGGCCGATGATCTCGACTTCCTCACCGACCTTGACGATGCCTGCCTCGATGCGGCCGGTCACCACGGTGCCACGGCCGGTGATGGTGAACACGTCCTCGACGGGCATGATGAAGGGCTTGTCGATGGCGCGGACAGGATCGGGAATGTAGGCGTCAACGGCGGCCATGAGCTCATGGATGCAGGCGCAGTCTGGATGATCAGGCGTGTCGGCGTGGTCGAGGGCCAGGCGGGCGGAACCCTTGATGATGGGGATCTCGTCGCCGGGGTACTGGTAGGAGGACAGCAGGTCGCGGATTTCCATCTCAACCAGCTCGGTCAGTTCGGGATCCGCGATATCCACCTTGTTCATGAAGACCACGATGTAAGGCACACCGACCTGACGGGCCAGCAGGATGTGC
>PMJK01000070.1:6449-6650 GCA_003158505.1 Holophagaceae bacterium
TGGGCGGTGTTGATCGTGATCCCGCGGGCCTTCTCTTCCGGCGCGGAGTCGATCTGGTCATAGGACTTCGTCTCGCCGCCGAACTTCTTGGCCAGCACGTAGGTGATGGCGGCGGTCAAGGTGGTTTTGCCATGGTCTACGTGGCCGATGGTGCCGATGTTGACGTGGGTCTTCGAACGATCGAATTTCTCTTTGGCCACG
>PMJK01000129.1 GCA_003158505.1 Holophagaceae bacterium
GGTGGACCGTCAGAACCACCACCTGTTTCAACCCCTCCTCTACCAGGTGGCCTCTGCTACGCTCTCCCCGGCTGATATCGCTGCACCCATCCGCCACATCCTCCGATCGCAGCGAAACGCAGAGGTGGTGCTAGGTGAAGTCGTCTCGGTAGATTTGGATGCCCGGTTGGCGAAACTGGTGGATGGGGTTGCCATTTCGTACGACTTCCTGATTCTGGCCGCTGGATCTCGCAGTTCCTATTTTGGTCGGAACGATTGGGTGAGCCTGGCCCCGGGCCTCAAGACCCTGGAAGACGCCCTGGAAATCCGTAGGCGCTTCCTCACCACGTTCGAGCGGGCAGAGCAGGAGAAGGATCCAGAACTCCGCCGAGAATGGCTGACCTTCGTCATCGTCGGAGGAGGACCCACGGGGGTGGAGCTCGCAGGCACCTTGAAGGAGATGGCTCAACTTTCCCTTCCACGGGAGTTCCGACGCATCCGCACAGACCGCGCACGGGTCATCCTGGTGGAGGCAGGCCCAAGCATCCTGACGAACTTTGGTTCCGGGCTGTCCGAGAAGGCAGTAAAGGGTCTGGAGAGGATTGGCGTAGAGGTCCGCCTGGGGCAACCCATCACAGCCATCGACGAACATGCCGTACAACTCGGCGGGGAGCGCATCCCGACTCGCACGGTGCTCTGGGCTGCTGGGGTATCGGCCGTGCCATTGGGAGCGGGCCTCAGCGTTCCAGTGGATCGCATCGGACGAGTGATCGTGGAGCCCGACCTCAGCATTCCAGGCCATCCTGAGTCATTTGTCGTAGGAGACTTGGCCGCCTTCCTGCATCAGCCCGGAGGCGCCCTCCCGGGAGTCGCCCCCGTGGCGATCCAGCAAGGGGTGTGCGCTGCAGAAAATATCCTGGCAACATTGAAACACCGCCCCCGGCAGGTGTTTCATTACCACGACAAGGGCAGCATGGCGACACTCGGACGAGGAAAAGCCGTGGCCCACATCGGCCGCCTGAGTTTCACTGGCTACCTGGCCTGGCTAGCCTGGTTGTTCATCCACCTGATGATGCTCGTGGATTTTCGCAGCCGAGTATTCGTCTTCTTCGAATGGTTCTGGGCCTATCTGACGACGCAACCTCGGGCTCGGCTCATCCTAAAAATTTGTCGTCAACCCATCACAGATAGGCAATCCGGAAGGGAAGGTTAAGCCACCGAATTCACTTGTCCTTCCGGTTTGATCGATCGTGACCTTTCGGTACGCAACCGAGCATCTCCGTGGCGTGCATGCACAGCCGATTCTTCCTTAGATCAGACAATGCCTAATGTGAGAGGTTTCAATGATCCATGAATTCTATTTCGACCCGCAGATTCTTCAGGCGACCTTTTCGAGTACTACTGTCCGCAACGGGGTTGTCTTGGCCGATAGCCTTCACTGTGATTTTTTCTGACGGGATTCCCGCATTGGCAAGAGCTTTCGCAATGAATTCTGCACGGTGGCGACTGATTGCGATGTTTCGGGCTTCGGGACCTTTGTTGGATGAATATCCAGAAACTACCACCGTGAAAGCTCTAGCGGAGGAGCGAGCTTCCTTTGCTGCTTCTTCAAGCGCTTTAAGACCGATTGGCTCCAGCTCTAATTGTCCGAATCTGGATTTCAGGATAGCCCCGTCGAGGATTACCTTCGCAGGGAGCAAGGGCCTTGCTGGGTTCTTTGGAGTGGGGGTTTGATTCGAGGTTGAGCCTGGGTTCGGAACCAGCGTTGGCATCGAAGCTGGCGGCGTCTGGCGTGGCGACGTCGACACCGTGTTGCAGGAAAAGGCAGCCCCTATGGTGACGAGTGCAAGAATCAATAGTGAGATGCGGACGATGGATTTCTTCATGGGTGATCCCTCATGAGAAACATAGAGAAGCCGGCCCTGAGAGAGATGCTCGTTGAGCATTCTCAAGGGCTATCCATGCCTGTTTATTAATGCTGGATTGAGGGAAAGCGCGACCGGCTTACGAAACGGCCTGAGTGCACTCCCCCCAGAGACCAGCCAACAGACATTACTTCAGTTCGAAATGAGCCCTGCGGTTCTTGCTCCAACAGGCCTCATTGCCTTCAGTGCAGATAGGCCGTTCCTTGCCGTAGCTGATGAGAGTGAACTTTTTATCCGGAGATCCAAGGGCCATCAGATATTCCATGGTTGCAGCAGCTCTGCGGTTTCCAAGGGCGAGGTTGTATTCATTGGTACCGCGCTCGTCACAATGTCCTTGAATTTCCACCCTCACGGTAGGGTAGGCCCTCAGGAATTCCGAAATCTTCTGGAGTTGGGGCCTATCTTCAGCCTTAATGTCGTATTTGTCGTAGTCGAAGTGAATGTCCTGAAGCGCAGCAGTAGCGGCACGGTGTAAAGCGGCCTGCCTGTCTGCTTCTAGCCGCCTGGCCTCTTCGGCCTTCCGGGCGGCTTCGAGTTCATCCTGGCGCTTCTTAGCATCCTGGTTATTCATTACGGGGGCAGGCGCAGGGGCCTGCTTGACGGGAGCAGGAGCTGCTGCGATTGGTTCTGGCTTTTTGCAGGCCGAGCCAACCCCCAGCAGGATGAGCCCCGCCAAGAGGGCTGAAGTGGTTGAGGTGGAATGGTTCATAGGACCTCCAGAAAAGAGGGATCAGCGGCTCCGTGACCAGTCAGGTGCCTGGACTTGAGCCATGAGTCCCAGTGGACGAACAAAACGACCGAGCAGACCACTGACCATTAGGTGACATGGAAACCCTCTGGTGAGAGCACACGCCCAAACCTTCCCCATGGACCTCCGGAACTGGAATACTTCGTTGGGGGATTGATGCGCGAGATCCAAATCCTTGAAGGGGGAAGCCTCACCGATCCCGGTGGGTGACAGCCAAAGGGTCATCAGAAAGGCCCCGATCGCTGTGACCACCAAGGTGAGATGGGTTTCACTTCCGACTCGGCCCACCCAAGGTCCAGCGGACCCCAGACCTCGCAGTGCAAGGGCCACAGTCAACTCAGTGGCTACACAAAGGGGCATCAGGATGGCCCCCAACCGGCGCGGATGGGCCAGCATGCGAAGTCGTCGGGTTGGAGAAGACAGATAGGTTTTTGGCATGTGACCTGTGTAGAAGGAGTGAGGTCTTGACAAAGGATCGTTCGTCACACAAATTATTAGGCATGCAAAACAAAAAGCAAGCCCCTTCTGTGGAGGACCTGGTGGAAGGGTCTATGCAGAACCTCCGGCGGATCTTCAAAGCGGTCGAATCTTACTCCCGCACCGTGGAGACCAAATTCGGGATCACGGGTCCCCAGCTATGGGCACTCTGGGAATTGGGACGCAAGGCACCCCTTTCCCTGAAGGACCTTGCTGCCAACATGCACCTGAGCCCAAGCACCGTCGTCGGAGTGATCGACCGCCTGATTGCCAAGGATTTGGTGGTGCGCGAGGCGGACAAAGCGGATCGCCGTCGGGTCTGCCTGAGTTTGTCTCCCCATGGGCGGACCTTGATAGACCAGGCACCTAACCCGGCACAGGATCAACTGATCGAGGGGTTGAATGCCCTTAGCCCGACTCAACTCAAGACCCTGCACCAGAGTCTTGAGACGCTCGTAAAGACGATGGCCGCTGACAAGATCGAGGCGCCGTTCTTCTTCTCGGAGGAATGAACCACATGCAAGCCTAGCCAGGCCCAAACCAACGAGGTAGAAGGCAATTTGTGAAGCTAAGTCTGTCGGGCCAGCTATATGTGTGAGGTTTGGTAGCCCGCATTGGCGTTTCTCGTTTCGCGATTAATCCTGAGTCACCTTCGGTAATGAATCACCCCCTCGGCACGATCAGGCAGCGCTGAGGACCTATTTCGGGATCAAGCTGCCTTCAAGGAAGGAAGGAGGGCATAAAGAGCCTTCCTGACCACACCCGATTTATCCGACAGTGTGTATCAATTAATTTAAGGAATCAGACCATGGCTGAGAACCGCAGGAAGGACCCGGCTCGACTCCTTAAAAGGACCCGTCGGGCTGAGGATAAGGACCTTCCCTCTCCATTGCTTGCGGATGAAAGCAAGTGGTACTCGGAACATACCGCTCTGTTAATCAGCACCTTGAAGTGGGCGTTCCTGGGGGCAGGTGCGGGGGTCTGCGTCGGCCTTGGCACACGCGGATTCCTCTGGTCGCTGGCAGCCTCGGGCCATCTCGTCCAGGCAGTTGCCAAGGGGAGGTTCTCGCCCTATTGGCTGCTCCCGCTGGCGCTGCCCTTGTGCGTGTGGTTGATCCGCACCTTCGCGCCCGAGGCGCGAGGACACGGTACAGAAGCGGTCATCACCGCTGTCCACCAGCGGTCCGGCCGGATCAATTGGCGGGTGGCTCCGGTCAAGCTGCTGGCCACCGTCATCACCCTGGCCTTCGGGGGATCAGTCGGAAAGGAAGGCCCAGCAGCCCAGATTGGTGCTTCGCTGACGAGCCTCTTTTCGGATCTGCTCCGGCTCGGCGACGAGGACCGTCGCCGGTTGGTGATCTGCGGCATCAGCGCCGGATTTGCCTCTGTCTTTGGCACGCCGATCTCGGGGGCGCTCTTCGGGATCGAGGTGCTGTACCTGGGCCGCATTGATTACACGGTGCTCTTCCCCAGTCTATTGGCGGGAATTGTCGGCCATTTGGTGTGCGGTGTCCGGGCCCCTTTCCCTGTTCTTCAGGACACATTCGGAAGCATCGGGCAAACGAAAATGGTACTCGTTACCTTATTCGCTGGGGTGGTATTCGGGCTGATCGCACTGATGCTCATCGAATCCATGCGCGGACTGGAAAAGCTCCTTCGTCCCTTCAAGGAGCATCCTTACCTCGTCGCGCTAGCAGGGGGTTTGTTCCTCGTGGCGCTTTATGGGGTGGCTGGTGAGCGCTACGCAGGACTCGGGGTCGAGACCATCGAAGGCACGCTGACGGGTACTCTCCGCATTGTTTCAGCCGCGTTCATCCTCAAGATCGTAGCCACGTCGGTGACCCTTGAAACAGGGGGCAGCGGTGGGATCGTGACCCCGATCTTTTTCATCGGCGTCACGAGTGGTGCCCTCCTGGCCCACCTTCTTGGTCTTCCCCAACCGCTGCTGGCCGCGTTCGGATTCGTGGCGCTGCTGGCCGCCAGCGCCAACACGCCCATTGCCGCTGCCGTCATGGGCATCGAACTGCTTCCCCATACCGAGGGCATCTATGCAGCCCTTGCTGCCGGAACCGCCTTCCTGATCGTCGGTCACCGGAGCGTTTACGCGAGCCAGAAACTGGGGCTCTCCAAGTCTGCTGGGTTGGAAGTGGACCTTGGTGGTCCCATCGGAGAGATTGAACGTAGTGGTGTCCGTGTGGTGAAAGGAACACTTACAGACCGTCTTCAGCGCCTGGGGAAAAGGCTTAAAACTACTGAAAAAGGAAACAAGTCGGAGCAGTGACCGCCCAGATCATCATCCATGGGTGTTGTTACTCAGATTCCCAGCGGGAAGAATGGTCAGGGCGAAGAGATCGAGGTTTGGTTGACTTGCACTCGTTGGGAGCAAAAGCCTCCTGTCGACATCAATGCTTTGCCACCATCTGACCAATCAATGGGAACGGATGGGGTTCTTCGTGGGGGTCGTGCCAAATTCGCGCCAGTCTCCATTAGGATCTACGCGAACCCCATTCCCTTGGCTTGGCGGCGTTCAGCCGGGAGGATCAACGGAGTTCGGTGTCGTTGAACGGCCCATCCCGAGGGCCCGCATTTCCCCATTCAAAAGGGAGCACAATCAAAGACATGCACCTGATCGAGAACCAATGGTACCCCCTTCTGGAAAGCCGAGAAATCGGCCGCCATCCCATCGGATGCGAACGCCTGGGGCAGCAGCTGGTCTTCTGGCGGACGGCCGATGGGGTTCCTCGCGTCCACTATGACCGCTGCCCCCATCTGGGCGCGTCCCTGAGCCGCGGCAAGGTCTCCGAGGACCGGCTTGTGTGCCCTTTTCATGGATTTGAATTCGACGCCGACGGACAGTGCCGCCACATCCCCGCGAACGGCTGCCAGGGCAACATCCCAAAGGGGATGGAGTGTGCGTCCTTTCATGTCTGCGAGGCGCATGGACTCGTCTGGTTCTGGCTGGGCCGACCGCGGGAGACCTATCCGCCGCTTCCCTATTTTCCGGAACTTGAAGGCGGCTGGCGGTACGGGACGTTCACAGCGACCTGGCCGGTCCACTATTCCCGAGCCATCGAAAACCAGCTGGACGTGGCCCACCTTGCCTTCGTGCATAGGACCACCATCGGCGCGGGAGGGCGGAGCTTCGTGGATGGCCCCCATGTCGAGGCCGATACCACGGGCATCAAGGTCTGGGTGACCAACTCCCGGGACGAAGGCCAAGCACACAGCGCCGAGGACGCCTTGGCGGCCGCAGCCAGTCAGAAGGAACCGGGACTGCACTTCCTCTTTCCTGGCATCTGGCTGCTTAACATCAGCCCGCGCATGAAGAACTTCATTGCCTTCGTGCCCATGAACGAACGGGAGACCCGCTATTACGTGCGCGTCTACCACCGGATCAAGAACCCCGTCTTGGCAAAGGTCTACGAATGGTTCGTCGGCCTGAGCAACCGCCTCATCCTCGACCAGGACCGCCGGGTCGTGGTGACCCAAACCCCGTTGGATAGCAGCCAGGCAAAGGACGACCGGTTCATCGGGGCTGACCGGGCCATCATCCAATTTCGACGGCTCCACGCAAAACTGATGGAGGAGGGTAATGGTTCGGGTTGATCGAGGGCCCATGCACGGCCTGTGATCCACGAAGAAGGCCGCCCAAAGACGGCCAAAGTGCTGGTGGTCCCGAGACGTCTCGAACGCCCGGCCCTCAGATGTTCTATCTTTGTCTTTCGGGGTTAAAACAGTCTCTAGCCTCCTGCTAGGCAAGCTTTACTTAATTATTGAGAATCGTATCTCATTTGATATGCTGGCGAATCAGAACTGCACAAGACGAATGATCCTGGTTGTATAATTATTGTAATAAATTTAGTTATTAACTTTGACCACCGCAGCTGAGAATCGACACTGGATGGCCCCTGGCTCGAGACGGGGCAGGTCCGCAAAAGGTGGAAGGGAAGAATCGGCCTCCAGACACCCGATCCGGAGCGCCTATGATGGGCTCCGAGGTGGCCATGGATTCTTCGCCTTCACCCGCGCCNNCTACGCCCGGGACTGGGCGGATCGTTTCACCCCGTCACCCTCCCGGGAGGCTCTGTTCGCCACGATGCTGGAGGTTCTTGAACAGCATCACCTGCCCCATCCCCGGGTGCTGGAACTGGGCATCGGTCCCGCCTATTTCGCCGAGCGCCTCCTGCGTCAGCGGCCGGACCTCCACTACGAGGGGCTGGACTTCAGCCAGGCGATGCTGGACCTGGCGGCGGAGCGCCTCCGGCCCTTCGGCCAGCGGGTCACGCTGACCACTGGAGACCTCGTCCAGGGTGACTGGACGACCTGCGTCCAGCGCCCGGTTGGTGCCATCGTGTCCACCTGGGCACTGCACGACCTCGGGGCCGAGGAACGGACCGCCAAGGTCTACGCTGACAGTTATCGCCTCCTGGAGCAGGGTGGAATCCTCCTGAACGGGGACTTCGTGAAACCGGAAGACACCACCCATGACTACGAACCCGGGCGATTCACCGTGTCGCGCCACCTCGAGCTGCTCACAGCGGCGGAGTTTTCCGGCTGCCAATGCCTCGGATTCTGGGAGAAGGAACTCAAGGCTCCCACCACGGCCCACAACTATGCGTGCCTTCTTGCCGTCAAGGAGGGGGATAACCATGAAGGTTCGCATCGACGATGAGATCACCTTCCGGAAGCTGGAGATTTTTTCAGCTTTCATGAAGACGGGAAATCTCAGCAGGACCTCTGAACTGTTGGAGGTCAGCGCGGTCAGCGTGCATCGGGCCCTTCACTCGCTCGAAGAGGGGCTGCGCTGCCAGCTCTTCCGGCATGAAGGCCGGAACCTCGCTCCCCTGCCCGCCGCCTTCCTGCTGGAGGAAACGGCCCGGGAGGTCCTCGACCGGATGGTACGCGGTGTATCGGCGACGCGCGCCGCAGCCGGGTTCGCGTCAGGCCAGTTCCGCCTGGGCTCGATCTACTCGTTGACGACGCGTGTGGTCCCGCAGGTGATCATGGAGATCAAGCTGCGGCGACCGGAACTGCAAATCGATCTGGTGCTCGGGTCGAATGCGGACCTGTTGGGGAAGCTGCGGACCTCCCAGGTGGATGCCGTGCTGATGGGCCTGCCCAAACCGGCCAATGACTTGCTGACCATCCCCTTGTTCGAGGACGACATCTATTTCGCGCTTCCGGCAGGCGACCCCAAGGGGTTGCGGGAAGAGATCGACCTGCGCGAGTTTTCCGAAGCGAATTTCGTTTCACTGTCAGAGGGTTTCGCGACCTCCGAGAGTTTCACGGAGATTTTTCGGCTGGCCGGCTACACCCCCAATCTGGTCACGCGGGTGGGGGATATCTACACCTTGATGAACCTGGTGGCGGGCGGCGTTGGCTATACCCTGCTGCCCGGGCGGGTCCGGGAAGTGCTGGGCGACCGAGTGCAACTCGTGCCGCTGGCCGAGTCCTACCGCCTGCGGCAGACCATCGGCTTGGCCTTCATGCGCGTCCGGGAGCGGGATCCCAACATCCTGGCCCTGGCAGCGGTCTGTCGAGGGGGTGGGAAGACCTGGGGCCGTTCCTTGGAGACCCTCGTGCCTGAGCTGAGCAAAACGCGGTAGCGAAGAGGGGCCTTGTCACCACCAGGCCGGCCGAAACTTACGCTAAGAGTAATGATTCGTCCCAAGACTTGATTGATCGACCCCGGGTCCATCCCCCACCATCGTTTCCACTTCATCAAGCTCTTGAATCTGGGAAACGTCTAGGGACGTAAAGGGGGTGGACCATGGTCATCCTGGGCACGGCGCTCTTGTCCGTGTGCTTTCTGCTGGGGGTGACCCTCGGTGACATCCTCGGGAAGCTGATCGGGGTCAAGGCCAATGTGGGCGGCGTGGGCATCGCCATGCTGCTGCTGATCTTTGCGCGCTTGTTTCTCGGAAGGAGAGAGCTGCTGGCACCGCCCACCCTGGCCGGTGTCCACTACTGGGGCGCGATGTACATCCCGGTGGTGGTGGCCATGGCGGCCACCCAGAATACCCTGGCCGCGCTGCGGGGCGGCCGGATCGCCCTGCTGGCCGCCATCGGAAGTGTCGCGCTTTGCGTCGTGACCATCTCGGTGATCAACCGCCTCTCCCGCGACGCCTCGGATGACGCGTGGGAAGCCGAAAATCCGAACACGCCTCCGGTCTGAGCGGGAGTCCCCACCATGCTTCAATTCTTCAGGCACGCCATCATTGAAAACGGACTCCTGGCCGCCTTTGCCTTCGTGGGCGCCGTGACCTGGCTATCCAATGTCCTCGCCACCCGCCTGACCAAGGGGCGCATCCACGGTTCGGCCTTCGCCGTACTGATCGGCCTGGCCCTGGCCTACTGGGGCGGCGCGTTGACCGGGGGGAAGCGCGGCCTCGCGGACCTGCCCCTGTTCGCGGGTGTGGGCCTCATGGGTGGGGCCATGTTCCGGGATTTCACCATCGTGGCCACGGCCTTCGAGGTCGACCCGGTGCTGGCGAAAAAAGCTGGATGGCTGGGAGCGTTGTCCTTGTTCCTGGGCACCGTGATCCCTTTCATCGTGGGTGTCGTCATCGCCCGCGCCTGGGGCTATACCGATCCGGTGGCGCTGACCACCATCGGCGCCGGTGCCGTGACCTACATTGTCGGACCGGTCACCGGGGCGGCCATCGGGGCCACCTCGGACGTCATGGCGCTCAGCATCGCCACCGGCGTGGTGAAGGCCATCCTGGTCATGATCGTCACGCCGGCCCTGGCGAAATTCATGCGCCTGACCACCCCCCGCGGAGCAATGGTGTTCGGCGGCCTGGCGGGCACCGTGAGCGGGGTGAGCGCCGGGCTGGCTGCCACGGACCGGCGCCTGGTGCCCTACGGGGCGCTGGTGGCCACCTTCCACACGGGGCTGGGCTGCCTGATGGGGCCCTCGGTGCTGTATCTGGCGGTCAAAGCCATTTTCGGGTAACCCGGAGGATCTGCCAATGAACCGGGATTGGTCCCGCTCCTCGAAGAGCCGTGAACGGCGGGTGGCCCGGGGCGTCGCGGCAGCCGGGGGCCGCATCGTCCCCCAGCAGAAGATCATCGACCTGCTCGAAGCGGTCATCGAGCCGGGGGACCGGGTCTGCGTGGAAGGCAACAACCAGAAGCAGGCGGACTTCCTGTCCAAGTCTCTGGCGGCGACGGATCCGGCGAAGATCCACGAGCTGCACCTGGTCCAGTCCGTGCTGGCGTTGCCCTCGCATGTGGACCTCATCGAGCGGGGCCAGGTGGCCCGCATTGATTTCTCGTTCTCCGGCCCCCAGGCGGGCCGGCTGGCCAAGCTGGTGGAGGAGGGCCGCATCCAGATCGGAGCCATCCATACCTACCTGGAACTGTTCGGCCGGTACTTCGTCGATCTGACGCCCCAGGTCGCCCTGATCGCCGCGCAAATGGCCGATGCCGAGGGCAATCTGTACACTGGGCCCAATACCGAGGACACGCCCGCCATCGTGGAGGCCACGGCCTTCAAGAACGGGATCGTCATCGCCCAGGTCAATAAGCTGGTGGACAAGCTTCCCCGGGTGGACATTCCGGCCGATTGGGTGAACTTCGTGGTGCAGGCCCCCACGCCCCACTACGTCGAGCCCCTCTTCACCCGGGATCCGGCGCAGATTTCCGAAATCCAGGTGCTGATGGCGATGATGGCCATCAAGGGGATCTACGCGGAATACGGAATCACCCGGCTCAACCACGGGATCGGCTTTGACACCGCCGCCATCGAATTGCTGCTGCCCACCTATGCCGCCGAGCTGGGACTGCGGGGGAAGATCTGCACCCACTGGGCCCTCAATCCCCATCCCACCCTGATCCCCGCCATCGAGGACGGCTTTGTCGAATCCGTCCACTGCTTCGGTTCGGAGGTGGGCATGGAAGCCTACGTGGCCGCCCGGCCCGACATCTTCTTCGTGGGCGCCGACGGTTCCATGCGGTCCAACCGGGCCTTCTCCCAGACGGCAGGCCACTATGCCTGCGATCTCTTCATCGGATCGACCCTGCAGATCGACCTCGCAGGCAACAGCTCCACGGCCATCAAGGGGCGCATCGCCGGGTTCGGTGGCGCGCCGAACATGGGGGCGGATGCCCGGGGCCGCCGGCACGCATCCCCCGCCTGGCTGAAGGCCGGCCGGGAGGATGCCCTGGCCACGGGGATGCCCCGGGGGCGGAAGCTGGTGGTCCAGACCGTCGAGACCTTCCGGGAGCACATGGAACCTGCCTTCGTCGAGCGTCTGGATGCCTGGGAAGTGGGCCAGAGCGCGGGCATGGCCCTGCCCCCCGTGATGATCTACGGCGACGATGTGAGCCACATCATCACGGAAGAGGGCATCGCCAACCTGCTGATGTGCCAGACCGCCGAGGAACGCGAGCAGGCCATCCGCGGGGTGGCCGGCTATACCCAGGTCGGCATTGCCCGGGACCGACGGATGGTGGAGAACCTCCGGGACCGGGGCATCGTGCGCCGTCCCGAGGACATGGGGATCAACCCGCGCCTGGCGACCCGGGACCTCCTGGCGGCCCGATCCATCAAGGATCTGGTCCGGGCCTCCGGGGGACTCTACGACCCTCCCAAACGCTTCCGGAACTGGTAGGCCCAAGATGGAATCACTGGTGTACGAATATCAAGGCGGCGTTCCCATCGAATCCCCGCGGGCCCCCGTGATCGCGGGCGTGGTGGGTTCCGGCAATCTGGAGATCCTCGTGGAGGCTGAGGGTCCGGACGACCGCTGCACCATCGTGGTCGTCACCGCGGCCACAGGCTTCGGGACGATCTGGCAGGCCGTGATGAACGATTTCGTGGCCCGCCACAAACCCGGTGGCGTACGCCTGTCCATCAACGATGTGGGGGCCACCCCAGCCGTGGTCTCGCTGCGCCTCGAACAGGCCTGGGAAGCGTTCAAGGGGGGCTCGGCATGAACCACAGCTATTACGAAGCCTCCGCCCGGGAACGCATGGCCGCTTTTTTGGACCCGGGCAGCTTCCAGGAATTCCTGCCACCCACCGACCGGGTCTCCTCACCCCATCTGCGCCAGCTGGATCAGCCCGGGGCCTTCGATGACGGCATCCTGGTGGGTTCGGGACGATTGTCCGGGCATGCGATTTTGGCGGCCGCCCAGGAAGGGGTCTTCATGGGCGGAGCCGTGGGCGAGGTCCATGGCGCCAAGCTGGTGGGACTGCTGGAGCGCGCCCTGATCACCCGGCCAGAGGCGGTGATCCTGTTACTGGAAACCGGGGGCGTCCGACTGCATGAGGCCAATGCGGGACTCGTCGCCGTGTCGGAGATCATGCATGCCGTCCTCGCCGTGCGTACGGCCGGGATTCCGGTGATCGTCCTGGACGGCGGGCAGTTCGGCTGTTTCGGCGGCATGGGCATCGTCGCCGCCCTCTGCGATGCCGTAGTCATGAGCGAGGAAGGCCGCCTGGGGCTATCTGGCCCCGAGGTCATCGAAGCGAGCCGGGGCGTCGAGGAATTCGATTCCCGCGACCGCGCTCTGGTCTGGCGAACTGTCGGAGGCAAGCACCGGTACATGCTGGGTGAGGCGACCCGATTGGTGGAAGACAGCATCCCGGCTTTCCGCGAGGCGGCCATCGCGCTGCTGGGGACTCGCCCAGTGTTCGGTCTCGAAGATCTCGAAGCCGAGCATGCCCGTCTCCGAGAGCGGCTCGAGCGGTTCGGTGACTGCCGCGAATCCATCGAGATCTGGACCCGCCTGGGGATCGAGGATCCTCAGTCCCTGCCCCTGCTGGAGACCCAGGCCTTCCTGGCTCAGGTCGGCGGAAAGCGGGCGTGACCATGGATGCCCGTACCCTCCTGAATAACCTGTTCCCGGCCGGCCACACGGTCGCCTTCGAGGACACCTACTTCCACGGTACCGGCACCTGTCGCGGGGCCACCGTTGCCGTCCTCGGCACCTCGGAGGAGGTCGAAATCGGCGTCGAACTGGCCCTGGCGATGGCCCGGGACGTACTCGAGGTGATCAAAACTGCGCCCAAACGCCCCATCCTGCTGCTGGTCGCCACAAGCGGGCAGCGCCTCAGCCGGCGGGACGAGATGCTGGGCATCAACGCCTACCTGGCGCACCTGGCCAAGACCATCGACCTGGCCAAACGAAAGGGCCATCCAGTCGTCTCCCTGGTCTGGTCCCGGGCCGTCAGCGGCGGCTTCCTCTCCACCAGCATGCTGGCGGATCTGTGCTTCGCCCTGCCGGAGGCGGAGATCGGCGTCATGAACCTGCCCGCCATGTCGCGCATCACCAAGATCCCCCTGGAGCGGCTGGAGTCCCTGAGCGCCACGTCGCCGGTCTTCGCACCGGGGGTCGCGAATTACCTTCGGATGGGCGCCATCGAGGCGATCTGGCAGGGCGACCTGGAGGCACACCTGGACGCGTCCCTGCGCATGCTCTCTACCCGGGAGCGCCGAAGGGTGCTGGGCGACAGTCGGGGCGGACGCCAACTGGCCCGCTCCGTCGCCGAACGGGTGCGATCGCATGCGCGTGGCTGAGCCGTTCTGTCGTCACGATTGGGTCTGGGTCGGGAGGGAAACCCGTCTGCCGGATCTGGCGGAAGTGCGGAGCCACTGCGAGGCTGGGCTGCCTTTCATCGTGTGCCGCCACCCAGTTCCGGTCGGAAAGGACAGCCTAGCTCTGGGGCTGGCCCTGCCTGATAAGCGCCGCATCGGGTTTTGCGTGGAGGTCTCCGGGATCCGCGAACATCGGGCCCCCCTGTCCCTGGAGGATGTGCTGCACTGCGTGCCCGACCCCTGGCTCCCGACGCTCGAACGCCTTGCAGCCCAGTTCAAGGAAGTTGGGATGGAGACGAGGATCTATGGATCCGCTGCCTGGCAGGCCATGACCGGTGCTGCCTACCTTCGAAAGGATTCCGACCTGGACCTGCTCCTGACGCCGACCACGGAGGAGCAGTTGCGCCTGGTCCTGGGAATCCTTGGTTCCATGGAGGGAGCCCACCCGCGCCTGGATGGCGAAATCGTCCTGCCCGATGGGCGGGCCGTGGCCTGGAGGGAAGCCGTCTGTGGATCGGCCACCCTGCTGGTCAAGACCCTATCCGATGTGTCACTGATTGCACGCGCCACCTGGATGTCGGCCCTCCAGGATCCGGCCCATGTATGACCTGGCGGTGATGGTGGAGGAGGCCGCCCAGCGGGCGCTTCTGGCTGAAATCAGCTTGTATCCCAAGCCGGGTCTGGTGAGCCCCGTGGATTCGGGGGCCCATTCCGACATGGACCTTTCGACGTTCCACCGGAGCATCGAAAGCCTCCGGGGCTATTTCGGCGCCACCGCCGACGAGGGCGAAAGGGGCGCGCCCTTCCATCGGCTGCGGGGCCTGGGCCTGCAAGCAGAGCGGACCATGTTGCAGGCGACCGGTGGCATCAATACCCATCGGGGCGCCATCTTCTCTCTGGGCCTCCTGGCGGCGGGCGCGGGCTGGAACAACGCGCACGGCCTGCCAATGGAAGGGAGGTTCCTGGTCCAGACCGTGGTCCGGCTGTGGGGCTCAGACATTGAAGCCTCCCATCCGCCCCTTCCCGCCAGCCATGGCAGCCGCGTCGTGGTGCGCTATGGTGCCCGCGGAGCCCGGAGCGAGGCCGCCGCAGGTTTCCCCACCCTGATGGACGCGGCCCTGCCCGCTTTGCGAGATGCGGAATCCAGGGGTGCGGATCCGGAAGCAGCGGGCATCCAGAGCCTGTTCGCGGTCATGGCCGTCCTGGAAGACACCAACCTCTTGCATCGCGGCGGGGTGGATGGCCTCGTCCAGATCCAAAGAGCCGCCCAGGACTTCCTCGGGAAGGGCGGCGTCTTCCAACCACACTGGCGGGACCAGGCCGTGGTCCTGCACCGGGATTGCATCCGCCGCCACCTGTCGCCGGGCGGGTCCGCGGACGTTCTGGCGGCGGCGTTGTTCCTCCGTGACCTGGAGGGTTGGTAGCGATGGGCTTGGGGATCCTGTGCCCGGGTCAGGGCGCGCAATCCGCCTCCATGCTAGACATCCTGGCCGGCGGCGAGCGGGCGCGGGCCACGCTGGATCTGGCGACAGCCACGCTGGGTGCCCATCCCATCGATTTGGTGGCCGGACCCCCGGAACGATTGTTCGAGAACGTCATCGCCCAGCCGCTGGTCTGTGCCGTCACCTTGGCAGCCTGGGCGGAATTGTCGCCGCACCTCCCCAATCCCCTGGCGATGGCGGGCTACAGTGTGGGCGAGCTGGCCGCCCATGCCTGCGCCAGAACCCTCGCACCGGAGGCCCTGTTTCCTTTGGCCCGCCGTCGCGCCGAGGTGATGGACGCGGCCTGCGGACTTCCGAACGGCATGCTCGCCGTGCGGGGAATCGCGATGGCCGCCCTTGAGCCCCTGTGTGTCCAGCATGGCGTCTGGATGGCGATCATCAACGGGCCGGATCGGATCGTGGTCGGTGGCCTGCTGGACCACCTGGCGGCCTTCGGGAGCCAGGTCGAGGGCCTGGGTGGCGGCCTGACGCCCCTGGCCATTTCGGTGGCTTCGCACACGCCGCTCATGACGCCCGCGCTGGAACCATTCGGGGCGATCCTGGCGCAGACTCGACTCTCGCGGCCCCTCATCCCGGTCCTGGCTGGCATCGATGGCACCGCGGTGCTTTCGGCTGAACGGACCCGGGAGGTGCTCGTCCACCAGTTGGACCGCCCGATCCAGTGGTGGAGCTGCCTGCAGGCCCTGCGGGAACGCGGTTGTACCGTGCTGCTCGAATTAGGACCGGGCAGCAGCTTGGCGAGGATGGCCACCGACCTTTTCCCCGGCATCGAGGCGCGTTCCGTGGCGGATTTCAAGACACTGGACGGGGTCATCCGGTGGGTCGAGGGAAGGCTTTGACCCAGGTTGATGCTTCAAGGCATGGAGAAACAGGTCTCAAGCGGCTCGTTACACACAGAGTTTTGCGCCCAGGGGCTTCCCCCCCAGCAGATGGAAGTGCAGGTGGAACACGGATTGGCCGGCATCGGGTCCGTTGTTGCTAAGCAGGCGCCAGCCGCTGGCCTGGACGCCCTGCTCGGCCGCGAGCTTCGCGGCGACCTGAGGGATCCGGGCAGTGGCGGCGGCGATCTCAGGGGTCAGATCCCCGAGACTTTCGCAGTGGGCCTTCGGAATGATGAGCAGATGCACCGGCGCCTGGGGGAAGATGTCCTTGAAGGCGAGCAGGTGATCATCTTCGTAGACTAGTGCGGCCGGAATGTCCTTCCGCGCGATCTTGCAGAACAGGCAATCATCCATCAGGGACCTCCCATGTTCCATATCATCCTCCACCAGCCAGAGATCCCGCAGAATACCGGAAGCATCGGCCGCCTCTGCGTGAACAATGGCGCAACCCTGCACCTGATCCATCCCCTGGGCTTCGAGACCACGGACTACTACCTGCGCCGGGCGGGGCTGGACTACTGGGAGAAGCTGGAACCGAGCCACTACGACGACTGGGACGACTTCCTAGCCCGGAATCCCGCCAAGCGGCTCTGGTTCTTTAGCACCAAGGGGGAACGGCGGCACACCCAGGTGTCCTGGGCCTACGGGGACGGCCTGGTGTTCGGTCGGGAGACGGTCGGGCTGCCCGAGGACATCCTGGCCGGGCACAAAGACCAGCTGGTCCGCATCCCCATGCTGGGCGACCACCACCGCAGCCTCAACCTGGCCCAGGCCGTGGCCATTGGCCTTTACGAGGGGCTGAGGCAGACTGAGGATTGGTAATTCCAAGGGAGCTTCCATGAGCCAAGCACCGATTCGTGTCGTCATCGCCAAGCCCGGTCTTGATGGGCACGATCGCGGCGCCAAGGTCGTGGCCCGGGCCCTGCGGGACGCGGGCATGGAGGTGATCTACACGGGCCTCCGGCAGACGCCCCAGCAGATCGTGGCCGCCGTGGTCCAAGAGGACGCCCAGGTGCTCGGCATGAGCATCCTCAGCGGGGCACACAACCAGATCTTTCCCGAGGTGTTGCGGCTGCTGAAAGAGCAGGGGGCGGACGACGTGCTGGTCTTCGCGGGCGGCATCATCCCGGATGACGATATCCCGGCCCTGAAGGCGGCGGGCATCCGCGAGGTGTTCCAGCCCGGCACCAGCACCGACGATATCGTGGCCTTCATCCGCGCCGCAGTCGTCGCCTGATGGCGAAGCCAAGTCCCCTGTTCGAGTGCACGGCCTGTGGTGCGCGCCACCCGAAGGCTATGGGGAAGTGCACGGCCTGCGGCGCCTGGGATACGGTCCTGGAGGTGCGCGGAGCCCTGAAGCGGGACCTCCAGCGCGCCGGCTCTGCCTACGCCCAAAGCCACTACGCCGGCCCCGTGGCCCTGGCGGACGTGGATGTCACAGACACCGAGCGCGTGCCCACGGGCATCAGGGAACTGGACCGGGTGCTGGGCGGCGGCGTGGTGCCGGGCATGGTGGCCCTGTTGGGCGGCGAGCCAGGCATCGGCAAATCCACCCTGCTGTTGCAGTGGGCCGCCACTTCAACGGGCACGGTACTCTATGCCAGCGGCGAGGAGAGCGAGCGTCAGATCAAGCTGCGGGCGCAGCGGCTGGGGGCTGAGCACCCCGGCATCCACCTGCTGGCCGAAACGGACGTGCGCCGCATCCTCGAGGAGGCCGAGCGCATGAAGCCCGGCCTGCTGCTGGTGGACAGCATCCAGACCCTGTTCGACCCCGATTTCGAGAGCAGCGCGGGCAGCGTGAGCCAGGTGCGCGGCTGCGCCGCCATGCTCACCCGCTGGGCCAAGACCACGGGCACCCCCCTCGTGCTGGTGGGCCACGTCACCAAGGACGGCAGTCTGGCGGGCCCGAAGGTGCTGGAGCACCTGGTGGACACCGTGCTAGCCTTCGAAGGGGATCGCCACCATCACCACCGCCTGCTCCGGGCCCTGAAGAACCGCTTCGGCGCGGCCTTCGAGCTGGGCGTCTTCGCCATGACCGAGAAGGGCCTCGTGCCCGCCGAAGGCAATCCTTTCTTCCTGGATGCGGAACCCCGGCCCGGCTGTGCCGCCACGGTGGTGCTGAGCGGCACCCGCCCCATGGTGGTGGAGATCCAGGCCCTGGTCGCTTCCGCGGGCCTGGGCATCCCCCGCCGCACGGCCCTGGGCATCGATGGACAGCGGTTGTCCATGCTCTGCGCCGTGGCCGAACGCCGTGGCGGCGTGCAGCTGCATGACCGCGACGTCTACCTGAACGTGGCGGGCGGACTGGAGATCGAGGATCCCGCCGCGGATCTCGCCGTCATCGCCGCCCTCTGCAGCAGCGCCGGGGGACGCCTGCTGGCCGAGAAGTGCCTCTTCATGGGCGAAGTGGGACTCACAGGCGAGGTGCGCCCCGTGGCCCAGCTCCCCCTGCGCCTCCAGGAGGGCGCCCGCCTGGGCTTCGCCTGCGCCGTGGTGCCCCGTCTCGGCCTCGAAGGGAAAAGTCCCCTCGACCTCTTTCCCGAGACCAGCGTCGAGCGGCTGCGGGGCAAGGCCTGGCTCAAGGGCATGGTGGAGGAATGATACCCATGGATCGCCCGGGATAGAAGGCCGCCCGTGCGCCCCGGGGTGCTCTGTTCGATGCCTTCTGCGGCCTTCTCGCCTATGCT
>PMJK01000119.1 GCA_003158505.1 Holophagaceae bacterium
AAGAACTGGAAATTCAGCCTCGCTGACATTCACGAGAGGAAGTATTGGAAGCAATACCTGAAGGCTTATGAGGCTTGCCTAAATGCGACCAGCGCCCATGACGCGCCCTGGTATGTTGTTCCTGCCGATGATAAGGAAAATGCCCGGTTGATCGTTTCCCAAATCATCCTGAATACGCTTCTCAAGCTCAAGATGGCCTATCCCAAGACCACCCCGAAACGCCGAGAGGAATTGGAATCCATTCGTAAACAACTCTAAAGGCTGAGCAAGGCACATGACACCATGAAAAAACTCATTGTTTTCGATCTGGATGGCACGCTCGCTGAAAGCAAATCAGCTCTCGATGCCGAGATGGCCACTCTGCTCGGCAATCTCCTGGGCATTGTGCAGGTGGCGGTGATATCCGGCGGTAGCTGGCAACAGTTCGAAACACAATTGCTCACGAATCTCCCCCATGACGAACGCCTGAAGGGACTGTCTCTCCTTCCGACCTGTGGCACGAAGTTCTACCAATACACAGGGGATTGGGAAAAGATCTACTCAGAAGATTTCACCGCCGATGAGAAAGAGAAGATCTTCGGTTCTTTCAGGAAGGCGATCACATCAGCGGACTTCCAGGCCGCAAAGGTCTGGGGAGAGGTCATCGAGGACCGGGGCAGCCAGATCACCTTTTCCGCGCTAGGGCAGCAGGCCCCCATTGAGGAAAAGAAAAAATGGGATCCTGACTTCACCAAGCGGAAGAAGATCAAAGCGATCCTCGATGATCTGATCCCTGAGTTTTCTGTCCGTTTGGGTGGCACGACGTCCATCGATGTCACCCAGCCCGGCATCGATAAAGCCTACGGGATCAGGAAACTCCGGGACATCCTCGACATCGCGATTCAGGACATGCTTTTCATCGGGGATGCCCTGTTCCCGGGCGGGAATGACTACCCCGCTGAAGAAGCAGGTGCCCTGTCCATCCAGGTCAAAGATCCTCATGAGACGAAACGGGTGATCGAAGCCATTATCGCCTGCCTGGGTGAAGTTAAACCCGTGGACCTGAATATCGGCCGGGGAGACTAGGCGATGTCTGCACAGGGTAGTGAGGGAACTGATTTGTCGCTCGGCCTCACGAGCGATGAGGCCCGGGTACGGCTTGAGAAGTCCGGCCCCAATACCATGCCAGATACAGCGGTACCAGCGTGGCGCATGGCACTGGCGAAATTCTGGGCACCGGTCCCTTGGATGCTGGAAGCCGCCATCATCCTCCAGATCGTGCTTGGCGAGTACGTTGAAGCCGCGGTGATCGCGGGGCTCCTGGTGTTCAATGCTGCCCTCGGGTTCTTCCAGGAGGGACGCGCACAGGCCACCCTTGCAGCGCTGAAAGCCCGGCTCGCCCTCACAGCCTCGGTCCGGCGTGACGGCAATTGGAAGGAAATTCCCGCAGCCGAACTGGTTCCCGGCGACACGATCAAACTATCGCTCGGTGGGATCGTCGCAGCTGACGCGACATTGATCGATGGCTCGATCCTGCTCGATCAATCCATGCTGACCGGCGAATCCGTTCCCATCGAAGCCGGGGCCGGGCTCCAAACATTCGCAGGAGCCTTGGTACGCCGCGGAGAAGCCACCGCGACCATAACCGCCACCGGGACCCACACCAAGTTTGGACGAACCGCGGAACTCGTCCGCACCGCCCATGTCGAGGGCACACAGCAAAAGACCGTCGTGCGGGTGGTGCGGAACCTGGCCATGTTCAATGGCGTCATCATTGTCCTGCTCGTGGCCTACGCGCATGCCCGCAGAATGCCGATTGGCGAGATCATCCCTCTCGTCCTCACCGCCGTCCTGGCCTCGATTCCGGTGGCCCTGCCCGCCACCTTCACGCTTGCTGCGGTCATTGGCGCTAAGGCCTTGGCCCGCCTGGGGGTGCTGCCCACCCGGCTGTCCGCGGTGGAGGAGGCGGCCACGCTGGACGTTCTCTGCTCGGACAAAACGGGGACCCTGACTCGCAACGAACTGGAGCTGACGACCATTTGTCCTGAGCCCGGTTTCGATGAAAAGCACCTGCTGGCCTTGGCGGCTCTGGCCAGTTCCGAAGGCGGCCAGGATCCCGTGGATATGGCCATCCGCGCCGGGGCCGCGAAAGCCACCACTGACGACCTGCCGAAACTGGTCAAGTTCACTCCGTTCGATCCGGCGACGAAGATGTCTGAGGCCGCGGCGGTGGACGCCAAAGGCGCCACCCTGCGCATTGTGAAGGGAGCGTTTGCGACGGTCATCAAACTGACCGAGCCCGTGGCTACGGCCGCCGGGACCGCAGACGAGCTTCAGGCGAAGGGTTTCCGGGTCCTGGCCGTTGCTGTTGGTACGGGCACGACGCTACGGCTTGCGGGAATCATCGCGCTGAGTGATCCGCCGCGCCCGGACGCCATGGAGCTTATCAAGGAGCTGCATACGTTGGGTGTGGACACGGTGATGGTGACCGGCGATGCACCGGCGACGGCGACGATCATTGCCCGGGCGGTGGGACTGGAGGGGGCGGTCTGTCCTCCCGGACCCATTCCTGAGAGCGTCGATCCAAAGGATTTCGCGATCTTTGCCGGCGTACTTCCAGAAGACAAGTACCGCCTAGTTCAGGCATTCCAGAAGAGCGGACACACCGTCGGCATGTGCGGTGATGGCGCCAATGATGCGCCCGCTCTGCGCCAGGCGCAGATGGGAATTGCGGTTTCGACCGCGACGGACGTCGCCAAATCGGCCGCCGGAATCGTACTCACCAAGCCAGGACTCGTTGGTGCTGTAGCCGCGGTGAAAGAAGGCCGGGTGATGTTCCAACGAATCCTGACCTATACCCTGAATTCCGTGACCAAGAAGATTGTGCAAGTGCTCTTCCTGGCGGTGGGACTGCTCCTTACGGGACACGCGATCCTGACCCCCATGTTGATGGTCATCATCATGATCACTGGCGATTTCCTGGGCATGTCCCTGACCACGGACAACGTCCGACCGTCTCAGATGCCGAATGCCTGGCGCGTGGGTAATTTGACGATCGCAGGCGTTTTCATGGGCATTTCTGAACTGGTGTTCTGCCTCGCCGTTCTGGCCCTCGGTAAGTTCCATCTCGGCCTTGGAATCGAAGCCCTTCAGACCCTTGCCTTCCTGGCCCTGGTCACCGGCAATCAGGCCACGACCTATGCCAATCGAACCCGCCAGAACCTATGGTCCATTCGCCCCAGCTTCTGGCTGGTCTTTTCATCCATCGCCGATCTGTTGATCGCCCTAACTCTGGCGAATCGTGGGATTGCCATGGCGCCCCTCCCATGGCTTGTGATGGGAGGCGTTCTCATGGGGGCAGCGGCTTTTGCATTGCTAGTGGATGTAGTGAAAGTCCCCGTATTCAATCGGCTCAGGATCGCCTGAAAACGGAGTGCACCTTCGCCAGCGGGGTCATTCGAATTGATCGAAGGGGCGACTCATCTTGGATGAGAAGCACCGAGGATCCGGGTTTTGACTTTTGTAAGTAATTATATATAAATTACTTACAGTTTGGTTCGAAAGGTGCTTCATCCATCCTCAGTCGAGGAGAATCCCCATGAAGCCATCTCTATTGATCCGACGGCCCTTGGCCTTTGCGTCCGCAGCACCAGCCCTGACAGTCCCTGTCAAAACCCGTTTCGATCATGTAACGCCAAGGCTGACCATGGGAGCTTTCCAACTCCGCACCCAGAGGATGTTGGACTACCTCGTTGGGACATTGCGCAAATCCTGGTGAATCGCCGGTCGAGGAACGTGCCAAATCAATTACCCATGGACCCCCAGGATGGATCCTCTTCGAGAAGGTCGGAGCAGGGTATTACCTCCGCGCCTCCCCCTGGGAGGTGGAAGCGATTTCTGAACACCTGCCGCGCCCACCGGGGCAAGAGCGTCTTATACAGCCTGGCCCTGTTCATGGTAGTCGGTCTGTGTTTCGGGGATGCTCTGCTCGCCGGGCCCATGCGTCGCTGGGCCGAGCATGCCATGAATTCGAAACTGAAAGGCTACACGGTCCACATTGCCCGGGTCCGACCTCACTTGTGGCGGGTGGCCTTCGACCTGGACGATCTGGTCCTCACGCAGAACACTCACCCGGTCCCCCCCGTGGCGGATTTCGGCTCCCTTCAATTCTCCTTGGTGTTGGGGGAGCTGCTTCGATTCAAATTGGCCGGTGATCTGACCATCGTGCGCCCCGCCCTGCACCTCAACCTCACCCAGATCGAAGAGGAAGCCCATAGCCACGTGAGGCTAAAGGAACAGGGGTGGCAGGGCGCCGTGGAATCCGTGTTTCCGTTCAAGCTGGATCGGGTGAGCGTTCAGGATGGTTCCCTGCTCTTCCTTGCCAGGGGGACGGCCAGCAAGCCCATCCAGCTCACCAAGGTCTACATGGTTGCCAAGAATGTGCGCAACATCGCCGCGGCCAAGAGCACCTACCCCTCCCCGGTGACCATGGAAGGCGTCCTGTTCGATACGGGCAAGATCTGGTTCCAGGGGGCGGCGGATTTCCTCCGCGAGCCCTATGCCGCCGCCCAGGGAGAGGTCCGTCTGCAGCAGGTTCCCTTGGACCGCCTCAGTCCCCTCGCCCAGGACTACCAGCTGAAAACCACCGGCGGCCTCCTCTCCGCGAATGGTTCGGTGGAATACACGCCGGAGGCCCAGAAGGCCCACCTTGCAGAAGTCGATTTTGAGAACCTGCGCGTGGATTACGTCACCAGCACAGCCACCAAGGCCGTGGAAAAGGAACATGCGAAGCAGGCGGTGAAACTGGCCGAGCAGGTGCGCAACGCGCCCCAGCTGCTTCTGGAAATCGACACCCTGAGGCTGAAGAACAGCGAGATCGGCTTCGAGAACAAGGGGACCACGCCCCCGTACCGGGTGTTCATCTCGCGTCTGAGCCTGGATCTGGAACACCTGAGCAACCATGCCGGGCGTCAAAGGTCCAACTTCCATGCCCAGGGGGCCTTCATGGGAAGTGGCGCCACCATCCTCAGGGGCGGGGTACAATCCGCGGCCAGACCACTGGACTTCAATGTGCACCTTGAGGTGGAGGATGCCAAGCTGCCCGACCTCAACGGGTTGCTGAAAGCCCATGCGGGGGTTGACGTGGCGGCGGGCCTGTTCTCGCTCTATTCCGAAATCACCGTGAAGAACGGCCAGGTCGAGGGCTACATCAAACCCCTCGTCAAGGACCTGAAGATCTACGATCGCCAGAAGGACTCGGAAAAGCCCTTCCGGCAGCGGGTCAAGATGCACGTCCTCCAATTCCTGGCCAATCTCTTCAAGAACCACACTTCTCACGAGGTAGCCACGGTAGCCCACATCTCCGGTTCCACCGGCAGTCCCAAAACCAGTGAGTGGGAGGTCATTCGGAAGCTCATCGGGAACGGGATTTTTCACGCCATTCTTCCGGGATTCTTGGCCGAGCCCAAAACGGCCGTCCCCCCGCAGCCTGCCCAGCCTCCGAAGCCCGCCTCCACCGAGGAAACCAGGCCCTAGGGCCCGCTCTATCCGACTCACAAGGAGCACCCCCATGAATCCCGATCTCTTCCTGCCCACGCGCTTGGGCGATCTTCTGCTCAAGAACCGCATCGTGATGGCNNTGACCGAGGGAACGTCTCCTTCACCCAACGGGCTGGGCTATGCGCGGATCCCAGGGCTGTTCAGCGAGGACCAGATCACGGGCTGGCAGAAGGTGACGGAAGCCGTGCACCGTCTCGACGGCCGGATTTTCGCACAGCTCATGCACACCGGACGCATCGGGCACCCGGCGAACCTGCCCAAGGGGGCAGAGCTCCTGGGTCCCATGGAGGAAGCGGCCGCCGGTGAAATCTGGACGGATGCCTCTGGGCTGCAGCCCCACCCGGTGCCCAGAGCCATGACTGAATCCGATCTTCAGCAGGTGATCACTGAATTTGCGCGAGCCGCCCGAAATGCCCGGGAGGCGGATTTCGATGGTGTGGAACTGCACGCCGCGAATGGCTACCTTCTGGAGCAGTTTCTCAACCCAGGCGTCAACCGGCGCACCGATCGGTGGGGTGGATCCGAAGAGAATCGCGCCCGGCTGCTCCTGGAGACCGCTCAGGCCGTGGTCAAGTCCATCGGTGCGGGGCGGGTGGGCGTCCGGCTCAGTCCTCATGGTGTGTTCAACGACATGCCTCCCTACCCTGCAGTCGAAAAGGAATACACCTGGCTCGCGGGCCAGCTCTCGAATCTCGGGATCGCCTACCTCCACTTGGTCGACCACAGCTCGATGGGAGCCCCGGTGGTGCCGGAGAGCACCAAGGAGGCCATCCGCCAGGCCTTCCGGGGAGCCCTGATCCGTTGCGGCGGCTACGACCTGGCCCGGGCCGAGGCGGATCTGGAAGCCGGACGGGCAGACCTCATTGCCTTCGGTCGCCCCTTCATCGCCAATCCGGATCTGGTGGAGCGGCTGCGCACCCACTCGACTTTGGCAGCCCCCGACCCGACGACCTTCTACACGCCGGGCGAGGCTGGGTATACCGACTATCCCGCCCTGGCCGGCTGAATCCCATGACAGGAGTCCCACCAGTGGGTAGGTCATCCCCCTTTGGAGTTTCCCATGGTTGCTGATGCGCTTCCCTCGCTCGAGGAATTGCAACAAACCATCGGCCCCGGCATCAGTGTCTGGCGATCCCGCCGATGGTGGATCATCGGGGGAATCGCGTTGGCGAGCGTGGTTGCGGGGACATGGGCCTATACCCACCGAGCGAGCCGGAACCTCGTGCGGTACGAAAGCGCTCTGGTGACGAGGGGGGATCTTGCGGTGACGGTGGAGTCCACAGGAACCCTGGAGGCCTTGACCAGCGTCGAGGTTGGCTCCGAGGTCTCGGGCCGGGTTCTCAAAGAACTGGTGGATGTCAATGACCAGGTGCGGAAGGGTCAGATCATGGCCGAGATCGATCCGGAGCCGCTGAACTCGGGTCTCGACCAGGCCCGGGCCCAACTCAGGGGAACGAATGACGCCATTCGCTTGGCCCAGGCCTCGGCCAGCGAATCGGCACGGACTCTTGTCCGCACCCAGCAGCTGGGCAAGGAGGGCATCATCTCCCAATCGGATCTGGATGCGGCCCTCAGCGCGAAGGACCGGGACAATGCATCCCTCCACTCCGCGCGAGAGAATGCCCGGGTTGCCAAGGCCTCGGTGGATCTGACCGCCAGCAAACTCGAGAAAGCCACGATCCGGGCACCCATCGACGGCGTGGTTCTGGCGCGCCTGGTGGAGCCAGGACAGACAGTCACCGCAGGCTTCCAGACGCCGGTGCTGTTCAAGCTGGCTCAGGACATGAAAAAAATGAAACTGAACGTCGACATCGACGAGGCGGATGTAAGCCGCATCCGCAGTGGCGAGCCGGCCACCTTCACGGTGGAGGCCTATCCCGGCCGGAACTTCCCTTCGCAGGTCGTCTCTCTCCAGATGGAGCCTAAAATCTCCCAGAATGTGGTGACCTACCTGGCCGTCCTGAGTGTGGACAACACGGATCAGGCGCTCCTTCCGGGGATGACCTGCACCGCCACCATCCAGGCCGAAACGAAGCGGGGAGTCCTGGTGGTGCCGAACGCCGCATTGCGGTTCACCCCTCCCATCCGCCCCGGTGGGCTGTCCAAGACCGGAGTGGATTTCACGGATGGCAAGCACCGAGTATGGATTCTTAAGGGCACTGTGCCTACACCCATCGAGGTGAAGACCGGAGCCACGGATGGCCGCAATACCGAGATCCTCTCGGGCGACCTGAAGGAAGGCATGAGCGTCCTCACGGACACCAAGGGCTCGACATGAGTCCGGAATCCACTAGGGCCACCTCCTTGGTGGAGCTTCAGGACCTCACGAAGATCTATGGTGGCGGGGAATCTGAAGTGCGGGCCTTGGCAGGGGTGAGCTTCAGGATCGATGCGGGCGAATTCGTCGCGGTGATGGGGGCCAGCGGCTCGGGCAAGTCCACCTGCCTGAATATGCTCGGCTGCCTCGATAGGGCGACCTCCGGCCACTACCTGTTCTGCGGCCTGGATGTGGGCTCGCTGACCATCGATCAGCTTGCCCTCCTGCGCAGGCATTACCTGGGCTTCGTGTTCCAGGGCTACAACCTCCTGGCACGCACCAGCGCCCTGGAGAACGTGGAACTTCCCCTGGTCTATCGGGGGATCCCAGCCGCGGAGCGCCGACGGAGTGCCACCCAGGCCCTCCAGGACGTGGGCCTGGGCGATCGGATGCTCCACGTCCCGAGCGAACTGTCCGGCGGGCAGCAACAGCGCGTCGCCATCGCCCGCGCCATCGTCACCAGTCCGCGGATGCTCCTGGCCGATGAGCCGACCGGGAACCTGGATTCCGCCCGCAAGGTGGAGATCATGAACCTTCTGCGGAATCTCAACCAGGATCGCAAGATCACGATCGTCATGGTCACCCACGAGCCGGACATGGCCGAGTTCGCAAGCCGGATCATCCACTTCAAGGACGGCCTCATCGAGCGCGACCGGGTCGCTGAAGAGGCGACCGCATGATCTGGACGACGATCCTGATGGCCTTCCGGGAGATCCGGCGCNNCCCTGACCATGCTGGGCATCGTGATCGGGGTGGCCTCCGTGATCATCATGGTGGCCCTGGGCCGGGGCGCGGCCGCCAAGATCACCGCGGATATCTCGGGCATGGGCACCAACCTGCTCATTGCCACCCCGGGCAGCGAGCGCAAGGGACCCACCGCGAGCGCGGCCCAGCCCTTCAAGCTGGAGGATGCCCGGGTCGTGGTGCGGGAATTGGCGAATGTCGCCGATGTCGCCCCCGCCGGGAGCCTGGGCGTCCTGCTGGTGAACGGGAACCTGAACTGGAGCAGCACCGTGACTGGTTCCACCAATGCGTATTTTCAGATCCGTGCCTTCGGCTTCGAGCTGGGAGAAGGGTTTTCGGATTCCCAGCTTCAGAGCGGCGCGGCAGTCTGCGTGCTCGGAGCCACGGTTCGAACCAAACTGTTCGGCTCCCAGAATCCAATCGGCAGTTCCATCCGGATCGCAAAACTGGATTGCACAGTCGTCGGGGTGACCCGCCCCAAGGGGCAGTCCAGCTTCGGCATGGACCAGGACGACTTCGTCCTGGTGCCTCTGGCCACGTTCCAGCGGCGAATCACGGGCAGCACGGACGTGGGTGTGATCTTCCTCAGCGCACACGACGGGAAGCAGATCCCCAAGGTGAAGGACCAGGTCACCGCCCTGTTGCGTGAGCGGCGGCGAATCACCCCCGGTGCCACGCCGGACTTCAACGTGCAGAGCATGCAGGAGATCACGGCCACGCTCGGCACCGTCACGAATGCCCTCATCGCGCTGCTCGGTGCCATCGCCGCGGTGAGCCTGCTGGTGGGCGGCATCGGGATCATGNNAACATCATGCTGGTCTCCGTGACCGAGCGGACCCGGGAGATCGGCATCCGGCTCTCCATCGGCGCCCGAGGCCGGGAAGTGCTCTTCCAGTTCCTGGTGGAGGCCATGTCCCTGTCAGGCATCGGCGGGATCATCGGCATCCTCCTGGGCCTACTGATCAGCTACTTCGCGGCGCGCCTTATGCATCTTCCCTTCAGCTTCGTGCCAGACATGGTCGTCATCTCCTTCCTGTTTTCCGCTTCTGTCGGAGTGATTTTCGGCTACCTGCCGGCCCGCAAGGCTTCCAGGCTGAATCCCATCGAGGCATTGCGCCATGAGTAAATCAACGGTTCCTCCCACGTCACCGCAGGACTCTGGGACCGCGTCTTTGGAATCCGAACAGGACCAGATCAGCCAGAACCTCGGGGCTGTTCTCAATTTCTACTCTCAGGAAGATCACAAGATCAGTCGATCACAACGCATCCTCGAACGCATCAGCCTGGTGATCGGGAAACCGGCCTATCTTGGTTTCATCCTGCTCGGTGTCCTGCTATGGGTGGGTGCCAACCTCCTGCTGCGCCGGGTGGGCCGAACCGCCTTCGACCCACCCCCGTTCTTTTGGCTACAGGGTCTGATCGGACTGGGGGCCTTGTTGACGGCGACCGTGGTACTGGCCAAGCAGAACCGGTTCTCCAAGCTTGCGAAGCAGCGCGCGCACCTCGACCTAAAAGTGACCTTGTTGACCGAGCAGAAGGCCGCCAAGCTCATCGACCTGCTGGAAGAGCTTCGACGCGACCTGCCCAACGTGAAGGACCGTTCCGATCCTGAGGCGGCGGCGCTGCAACAGTCGATGAATCCGGACCTGGTGCTCGCGGCGCTGGATGAAGACATTGGCCCGGACAAGTACCTGCAACCCCCCGGAGACACCCAAGGGGACGCAGCCGTTGAACCGCCTCACTCGAATTGAGCGAGCGAGACCTGCAGAGCTATGGGTCGACCCAATGAACCGCTCAATCTCCACCAACCGTCCGTCCAACCATTGATTCCGGGCGCACGACGGCGTCGAATTCCTCGGCACTGATGCACCCCAGCTCCAAGGCTGCCGCCTTGAGAGTCTTGCCCTCACGCAGGGCCTTTTTGGCTATGGCACCTGCGGTCTCGTAGCCCAGCTTGGGCGTGAGGGCCGTCACGAGCATGAGGCTGTGGTCCAGGAACTCCTGCAGCCGTTTCCGCTCGGGTTCAATGCCGCGTACGCAATGCGTATCGAAGCTGAGACAAGCGTCCCCGAGAAGGCGAATGCTTTGAAGCAGGTTGAGGGCAATGACGGGCATGAAGACATTCAGCTCGAAGGCACCACCGGCCCCAGCCATGGCCACCGTCACATCGTTGCCCATGACCTGGGCAGCCACCATGGTCACGGCCTCGCACTGNNCCGGCATGATGGAACTGCCCGGCTCGTTCTCCGGAATGCGGATCTCGCCAAGGCCACAACGGGGGCCCGACGCCATCCAGCGAACGTCATTCGCGATCTTGTTGAGGCTGACGGCCAGACCACGAAGGGCCGCATGGAGGAAGACGCAGGCATCCCGGGCCGCAAGGGCTTCGAATTTATTGGGCGAAGTGACGAAGGGCAGGCCAGTCAGGGCAGCGAGCCGATGCGCGGCCTTCTCAGCGAAACCCGGCGGTGCATTGAGACCCGTGCCAACGGCAGTACCCCCCAGGGGCAATTCATAGATCCCCTCCAGGGCCTGCTCCAGGCGCTTGGTGCCGTGATCCATCTGGCTGGTATAGCCGCTGAATTCCTGTCCAAGCGTGAGGGGGATGGCATCTTGCAAATGGGTCCGGCCCACTTTGATGATGTCGTGAAAATCCTCGGCTTTCCCTGCCAGCGTGTCGCGCAGGCCCCGCAGGGTAGGCAGAAGCAGGTGCTGAATCTGGATGGCAGTTGAAAGGTGGATGGCCGTGGGGAAGGCATCGTTGCTGCTTTGAGATCGGTTCACGTGGTTGTTGGGGTGAACCGGCCTCATGCCGCCCCGCGGTTGCCCGGCCAATTCGTTCGCACGGTTGGCAATGACCTCGTTGAGGTTCATGTTGGATTGAGTGCCTGAACCCGTCTGCCAAACGACCAACGGAAATTGGTCGTCCAGCCTGCCGGCAATCACCTCATCGGCCGCTTGGACAACGAGGTCCGCGACGGCGGGATCCAGGACACCCAGTTCAGCATTCACAAGGGCCGAGACCTTCTTGACCAAAGCCAGGGCATGGATCATGGGCAGGGGCAGTTGCTCCCCACCGATGCGAAAATGTTCGATGGAGCGCTGGGTTTGGGCACCCCAGTAGACATCGTCTGGGACTTCAATCTCACCCATGGTGTCGTGCTCACGGCGCGTGGCCATCGAAGCCTCCAAGATCTAACCCATTGGATTGGCGGGATGCCATGTCCCTGGAGGTTACTGGGCCGATTGCTTCTTCGCCACCTCTGCGACATGGGCCCCCTGGAAGCGGGCGATCTTCAATTCGTTCTCCGAGGGTTTCCGACTGCCATCACTGCCAGCCAGACAGCTTGCGCCATAGGGTGATCCGCCGGTGATCTCAGTCATGATGCCGATCTGAGGGCAGGTGTAGGGAACCCCCACGATGATCATGCCGTGGTGCAGCA
>PMJK01000121.1 GCA_003158505.1 Holophagaceae bacterium
ACGGAAGACTCAACATAAATCGTGGGCCAATACGCGCAGTGATGCTCCCGAACGGCTGCGGAACACGAACAGCGTGCCTGAGAAGGGGTCGGCCCCCAGGGTGACGCGACAGAGCTGAGCCAACCCGTCTATACCACGGCGGAAATCGACCGCCTCCACAGCCACCATGATTTTCATCTGGGAGGTAATTTGAATCATCCCCGGCATCCGAGGACGGCGGTCATCAGGCTGGCCAGGTCCAAGGAACTTCCAGCCGGAAGGCGGAGCACCATGCGCACGCCATCGGGGGTGCTGACCTCCAGCACCGGCCCGGCCTGGATCCCACTCAGAAAGCTATCGCCGCCGAGTTCCACGAAGGTGGGGGTCATGGGTTGCGGTTGCGACGCTGGGCTCACGGCTGGTTCTGGATGAGGCTTCGGCACTGGGTGCTGCTGCCCAGGGCGCTTGTCCATGCGGGTTTTCAGGGCGCCATAGCTCAACCCCATGTTGCGGCAGATGGGGTTCATGCCAAAGCGCGTCGCCAATTCAACCACATCGGCCCATAGCTTTTCCGGCATCGGTCCCAGGCATTTCCGTTGCTGCCGCCACCGCTCGATCCTGGCCCTGACCTCATCCACTTCCGCTGGCAACGGCTCTCGAACACTTCGTCCCATAGGGCCTCCTCTCATCAAGGCCCTGAGGCTATCTCAGCAAGATTCAGGATTCACGCATGCTCACCGGAACCTCACGATTGTTCTGTTGTGGGGTGAGCAATGCTCTACTGCCGCATCTTTCTTGATTGGACCCCCGCGCCTCAGGACTTGCTTCAATAGAAAAAACCCGGCCGCGAGGCAGCTCGGAACCACGCCTTGTTGCCTTCATTCATGGGCAGGGCGTTTCAGGACCTCAAGTCGTGGGGAAATCAACCGTCCCGGCTGCACGATTTGTTCGATGACACCCCTTCAATTTGATTGAAAGGCGCTTCATTCTGGTTGGCCCGGGTTGGAGGAAAATTCGTTGTCCTTTGTTTATTGTTGCTGTTGCGGAATTTATACTATGGCGCAAATGCTGCCTTAGGCAACTGAAGGCCGTGGAATCAAATCGACGGAACTTTGTATCGGCATCACCAAGTGGTTCCCACTCGAACCCATTGGGGTTTTACCTTGCAGGGCCATTTTTTGCGTTTGCGCCTTTTCAATCCCTTGAGGCGCAGAGCGGTCGTTTGAATTTCTTCTTAACCATGTGCGCATAGACAAGGGGAAAGCGTATGGACAAGAGCAACTGTGTGGTCGCCATCTATTCATCACACACGGACGCCGAAGCCGCCATCAACGAGCTGCATAGATCCGGCTTCGAGATGAAAAAGCTATCGATCATTGGCCGTGACTACCACACGGATGAGCATGTGGTCGGCTACTACAACTACGGCGACCGGATGCAGGTCTGGGGCAAGACTGGCGCGTTCTGGGGCGGTTTGTGGGGACTCTTCTTCGGTTCCGCGTTCTTCTGGATCCCCGGGTTGGGCCCCCTTCTGGTGGCGGGACCCATGGTTGCCTGGATTGTCGGGGCACTGGAAGGCGCCCTTGTGGTTGGCGGCCTGAGCGCGATCGGGGCCGGTCTGTACAGCCTGGGCATTCCCAAAGACAGCATCCTGCGGTACGAAACAGCCCTCAAGACCGGACGGTTCGTCCTCATCGCCCATGGCTCCCTGGAGGACACAACGCGAGCCAAGGCGATCCTGAACCACACCCCGCAGGAAGCGCTGGAGCACCACCTGCAACCCTTCCTTCTCTCGGATCGAAGAAGCGGAGCATGAACAAGACGGCTGGAACATGGCCATAGGCTATAAACCTAGAGCAACTGGCCCACAAAATATTCCGCTTCCTGTCAGCGGATGTAACCCAAAAAGCAGACTCTGGCCATCCCGCCGATGACAACATCCCGCACGGTCTCACTGGACGTGAAGTGGTGCTCGATGTGGGGAGTCAGGGGCATGGGGTCGCCTCGCCAGATATCGTTCGGAGGATCACCACAGCCCCCTCAGCTATGCCGTGACAGCGGATTGGANNGTGCCCAAGGCGCTTCTTGAGTTCGCCCTTGGCCTCGCCAGGCCCGAAGATGAGCAGCGTCCGGGCCGGTGCCACGGCCGCGATCACCTCTTCGTAGTACCGGTTCATGTGGCCGGTGTACTCCCGCTGATGGCTGTCGTCAGCCTTGACCAGCAGCGCCTCGTGTTTGACATCCATGGGAACGCCATCCTCCCGTCCCGGCTGGCTCTCCACACCAGACTGGACCACCAGGATCTGTTCCAGGCCTCCTGTGAGCGTCACGATGACGGCCTTCCGGTGATCGATCCAAATGCCTGCGCTGGTTTTCATGACGGACTCCTGATGGCCAAGGTGAAGCTGGCCTAGGTGGCGAGATGGGGGCACATTTGCGCGGCCCCGTTGGTACCCGGTAGGCCGAAGATCCCGCCATTCCCCACGGACAGGCTCAGGGCATCCACTGCGGTGAATGTCCCAAACGTCCGCGTGAGGGCGGTGATAGCCAGGACTGGACCACCCCCGAAGGGTTCCTCGGCGGGTTGGCTCACGACAGGTCCACGATCATCTTGCCTATGTTCTCACCGCGGAAGAGACCAATGAAAGCCTCGACTGCCCGGTCGAGGCCTTTCACCACCGTCTCTTTGTTCTTCAATTTACCGGTCAGATAGTAGCCGCCCACTTCCAGTTCGAAATCAGCTTGCTGGTCCAGCCAGTCTCGGACCAGGAGGCCCTTCATGGTGAGCTGCTTCTTGATGAAGTTGGACAGGTTTGAAGGCCCTGGTTGCGGATGTTCATCGTTGTACTCGGAGATCCCGCCGCAGGCGATGATGCGTCCGTGCAGGCGCATGGCAGAGAGCGCTGCCCCGAATGTGAGGCCGCCGACATTGTCGAAATAGACATCGATCCCCTCCGGCGCCGCCGCCAGCAACTGATCGAGGATGGGACCAGTCTTGTAGTCAAAGGCGGCGTCGAAGCCACATCCCTCCAGGAGGAACTTGACCTTTTCGGGGGAACCGGCCGAGCCGATGACTCGGCAACCGCGCAGTTTTGCCAGCTGGCCAGCCACACTGCCTACGGCCCCCGCCGCTCCAGAGATGTATACGATATCCCCGGCCTTCACTTCCACGAGTTTCAACCCCGCCCAGGCGGTCATACCCGTCATGCCAAGAGCCCCTAGGTAGACGGATAGCGGCTGAATCTTACGGCTGACCGGATGAAGATCATGTTCCGAAGCGATGAATGATTCCCGCCATCCGAAATTGGACATGACCACATCGCCAGGCTTGAACAGCCCGGCGCGCGAATCGATCACCTCTCCGACGGCACCGCCATTAAGTGGCTCACCCACTTCGAACGGTGGAATATAGGACTTTCCTGCGTTCATGCGGCCGCGCATGTAGGGATCTACGGACATGAAGAGGTTGCGGACGCTCACCTGCTGATCCTGCAGTGGCTCCAAGTCGACAGAGGTCATAGAAAAATTGGCCGCAGTTGGCACCCCGTTTGGGCGGGAGGCCAGTCGAATTTCGCGACTGGCTATTTTTGATAAAGAAATGTCTTGGGTCTGTTCAGTCATGTAAATCTCCTTTAGCCTCGCGGCAGCCCAGTGCTGCCAGCTGCCGCGAGACCATGAAGGTGAACTTCTGGCTTGAAATCAAGTACAGGTCCGGGAACAAGCCGGACTCCAGACATTAGCCTTGAGAATGGAGGGCCGGACCATCAGTCGCTCAGCCCCAGTACCACTCCACCTTGATCTGGTTGTCCACGGAGTACACACCAGGTGCAGCCCAGGCTGTGCGTTCCGCCTCATCCCGCTCAGCATAGCTCTTCACCTTGCCGCGGAGAGTGACCCGGTTGCCATCGGACTGGACCTGGATCTTCTTGGCATCCAGGATGGCGTTTCGTTTGAATGCCGAGATGATGTTGGATTCAATGTTCGTATGGGTCTGAGTGGGCTTGATGGTGATCCGGTTAAAGACTTCCTTCACACCCGTCAGGTGCTGGATATCATTTTCGGCTGATTCTTTCTGGTAATACCACTCCACCTGGCCTTCCAGGGTGAGCTGGCCGTCGCTCACCGTGATTTTAACGGTGCCCTTGGGAATCGTGAGGTTCCAGTCGAGGCGATCGACAGCGGCAGCGGCGATGTCAGTGTCTGTGCGGTTCATGAATTCTGACAGATGGACCTTGATGTCATCCGCGATGGCCTTGACGCCAGCGACCCGTTTTGTCGCCCGAACTGCGTTCCATTTCTCAAAATAGTTGGAGACGTTGCCAATAAGCGTGACCACGCCATCCTTCACCTGGACGCCGATGTCCGTGACCTTGACCGAAGGCTCGTATTTCAGCTCGGCAAGCACATCCGTCTTGAGTTCAGTGTCAGTTTTTTCTGTAGTTGCAAGCATGTTGATACCTCATTTGTCGGTATGAATGTTTCGAGGGATTCTTGGATTGATGATCGTCGAAGCTGCCCCTAATCGGAGGGGTGTCCAGGTCCTGTTCACTCACGGCGGATGATCCGGATCAGAGTGCTTGACCATCGAATGTGTTCCTCTGGGGGTGGGTTTCGATTCCACGAAACTGGTTGAGGGTTGCCGCTCAGTTCAGAACCAGGAGGAAAGGGGCCGGGAGCACCACTTCTTGATGCGCTGGCGGCCAGGACGCTGCTTCCATCGAGCGATGGCGATTCCATCGGAATGATCCAGGTCATTGAAGAAGGTGCTCACCATTTCCCCTCCAAAGGCTTCGACCATCACCAGGACATTCACCTTCTTGTGGTGGAGGAGGATTCGGTCTACCAGCGGAAGGTTCCGGCGAGTTGCAGGAAGTTGCCGTCCCGGTTCACGTCCGTGCGGGTGGTGGAGGTGGGAGTGTTCAGATCGAAGGCCTTGTAGGGTGAGTGCATGAAGCGGGCCTCCAGGCCAATGACGCGCGTGAACTGCCAGCCGAGGCCGGCAGCAAGGCCGAGGCTGGTGGTGTTCTTGTTGCTGTCGTAGCTCGAGGAGTAGCTGTTTCCGATCTTGTCAGAGGTGGTGTAGGAGAGGTCCCAGCGCGTGACTCCTGCGCCCGCCGTGAGGTACAGGCCTTTCGGCGTGCCGTTCAGGTAGTAGAGGTAGTCTACGCCGAGGCCCAGGGCGCTGAGGGTGCGGGACTCCCGGTAGTTGCTGTGGCTGGGCTCATAGGTCGACACGTTGAAGAGGTTCGCGTCGAACCTGGGGCGGATCGCATGGCCGCCGGGCAGGTCCCACTGCACCAGGAAACTGGCGCCGGCACCGAGGGTCTTGTCCGTGTCGTCCTTCAAGTCCCCCAGGGGAGAGTTGAGCTGGGCCGAGAATCCGAAGCTGGGATGGCTGGTGGATTGGGCAGCCAGAGGCAGGGATAGAGCCACAGCTAAGGGAAGGATGGCGAGGAACCTCATACGAACTCCATGGACCAAAGGGTCAGTGGCATTGAACGGAGGACAGCCTGTCGTCCGTTATGCATTCCTTGAGGCATGCAAGATCGAATCCAAGTTGTAATTTAATTAAAGCAATTGGTTTAAGTATTGGTGATCGTAAAGTAGTTTAGTGGGTTCGATCAATACGAGCGGACACCTCCTTCAAATCGACTTAGGCACGCTGGTCCCTGATGGCGACGAAACTCTCGCCGAACCAGCTCGCCGCTGGGATTCACTCCGGTGGGCCACGCCTTCCTCCGCGAATCCCCTCGAGATCCTTTTCAACCCAGGACTCTCACCATCCTTGGTCTAGAAGTGGAGAGGACGTCAAAAGCTCTTCACCGTGCGTCCCTGGTCTCCAGTCGAATCGCCCCCGCACATTCACCAAAACGAAGGATCAGGCATGCCATTTTGATCGGCATTCTCAGGCTTCCAAATGGAATAATAATGTAACTTGTTGATTAGTTTGAGTCATGTGGGTTGGATCCAAACTTGCATCACCTTGGAACAGATCTTCGGCGGTCCCATCACACTGAGCGGGCCCCGATGGCGGAATCCCTCCGCTCACGGCATTCCGGTTCCCCAGGCGGCCCAAATCGCCATTTCCCTGGTTCATCACCGTCGTTCTGCCGTTGGACTGTTCCCAAACTCCAAGGAGGTAGCACCATGTCTGAAATTCGGATCAAGATTGCGCCCAATACCGTAGCTTATCCCGACGAGAAGACTCTCAAACTCATCGTAGAGTTCGCGATCCCGGGGGCGCCGACGGATACCATCGATCTGAAGATCCTGGAAGACAGCGTCCATCTGAATGCGCCGGCCCGGGACATCGAATATGTGGCGGCCCTGACCCTGGCTTGGGCGGTGAAACCTGAAAAGGCCGAGGCGACCTATGAGGACGGCCTGCTCCGAGTCGAGGTGCCCTTCAAGGATCCCATGGAGGATGCTGTGAAGGTCGTCATCAAGACGGGCCGCGTCAACACCCCGATCAAGGAGATCAAGCCGGCACTGGTATAGGCCATGCTCGCAATCGCCAGGTGAACCGGCGACCCGATGCCTGATGGGCAACCCTGTCTTTCCTGACAACAGGTGAGGCGGGGGAGCCTGGGGCGATCTGAGCAAGAACGCCTGATGGGCAGAAATCAGGATCTTCCGAATCCGCAGTATTTATGGAGCAAACATGAAAGCACTGTTCATAAGCGCAGATGGATTCGAGGACACGGAGCTGCTGGTCCCTTATTACCGTCTGAAGGAGGCGGGAGTGGACGTAGTGGTGTCCTCCATGAACCGCATGACGATCACCGGCGAGCATGGCTACCAGGTGGCCGTGGACAAGACTCTGGAGGAGGTCGACCCCGGTGACTATGCGCTGCTGGTCCTGCCTGGCGGGAAGGCGCCAGGCTCCGTGAGGAAAGAGCCAAAGGCATTGGCCATTGCCCGGAGTTTTTTCGCCGGAAGTAAACCCGTTGCCGCCATCTGCCATGGCCCCCAGATCCTGGCCAGCGCGGGTCTGCTGAAGGGGCGGCACATCACGTGCTACGCCACGGTGGGCAATGAAGTGAAAGAGGCCGGAGCTCTCTATGAAGACAAGGAAGTGGTAGTCGACGGCAGCCTGGTCACCTCTCGCCAACCGTCTGACCTTCCCGCTTTCTTGCGCGAGATGATGAAACAGGTGGGGGGGATGAAAGCCAAATGACGACGCGTAGCATCCTCTCTGTGAGGGGGCTGAAAGTTCACTTCGGCAGTCGCAAGGTTATCCAGAATCTTGGTTTCGAAGTGGAGGCGGGTGACACCCTGGCGATCATCGGTCCTAACGGCGCGGGTAAGACCGTTCTGCTCAAGGCGCTGCTCGGCTTGGTGCCCTACGAAGGCGAGATCTGCTGGTCGCCAACGGTAAAGCTCGGCTACGTCCCCCAGAAAATAGCAGCAGACCGCCAAATGCCCATCCGCGTTCATGATCTGCTGAGTGCAAAGGCTCATATTCTGAAGTTGCATCCCAGGTGTATAGAAACGGTGGCCGCTATGGTCGGATTAACACCGGAAGTCCTGCGTGCGAGCATTGGAACCATCTCTGGCGGGCAGTTCCAGAAAGCCCTGATCGCATTTGCCTTGCTCGGCGAGCCCAATGTGTTGCTGTTCGACGAACCTACCGCGAGTCTCGATGAACTGGCGGAAGAAAGAGTCTACGACATTGTGGAGCAGTTGCAGCGGGAGCAACATCTCACCGTGATTTTGGTCTCGCACGATCTCAGTATCGTTTACCGGGCAGCCAACAAGGTATTGTGCGTGAGCAAAGATCTGGTCTGCTTCGGCCCCCCGAGGGAAGTATTGACTCCCGCGGCACTCGAAGCCATGTACTCGGCACCGCCGCAGTACTACTTGCACCGGCATGGCAAGGAGCCTGATCAGCCAGGCAAGGCTGCTGGACATGACTGAGACAAGCACCGTCTATAGCATCGTCTTGGCGTTGTTGTTCGCCGTGGCGGCCGGCTTGGTGGGAAGTTTCGCCTTGATGAAGCGGATGATCCTTGGCGCCGACGTCATCTCCCACGTCGCGCTGCCCGGCCTTGGCTTGGCCTTTTTATGGCACTTCAATCCTCTTCTTGGCGGGGGTGCCGCACTATTCCTTGGGACACTGCTGATTTGGCAATTGCAGAAGAAGGAAAGCTTTTCGACCGAGGTTGCCATCGGTGTGGTGTTCGCAGGCTCAGTCGCCATTGGAGCGGCCCTGACACCGAAAGAGGATCTCGTCGAGGTGTTCTTCGGCAAGTTCGAGCAGATTTCAGGCTTCACCTTTCTGGTGGGCGTCATGGCCGTTGCCGTGATCGTCTACTTCATCCTTCGTTTCAAGAGCGCACTGATCTTGAATTTGTTCTCTCCTGAATTGGCTGCGGCAACCGGCATCAAGCTCAATCGGCTGAACCTCCTGTTCCTGCTGGCTTTCAGCTTGACTGTGCTGATCGGACTTCGATTCATGGGAGCGCTGCTCGCTGGAGCTTTGATCATCATCCCGGCCGCGACCGGCCGACGCCTGGCCGACAGCATCTGGATGTTTCTGTTTGCTTCCACCCTTGCCAGTGTATTGGCTGTTGGCATCGGCTTCTTACTGAATGCCTTTGTGTTCCGCAACATTGGCCTTGCACCCACCATTGTCATGGTTTCAACCCTACTGTTCTGCCTGAGCCTGATCAGATCGAGGACATAGCAGGTATGGCATATCAACAGATCTGGATGCTTCCATGGTTAAGGGCTGCCAGGTGGTACCTTGACGGTGAACTGACAACCTTTCTCTTCGTCTCGCTTCCTCGACTTAGCCCAGCGCCTCGGTGCAGGCAGGGCCGGTTAGCTGCTTTCATTAGGGCTCCAACCACCTCGAAAATCGAGGCTCCTGTGAAAGGGTTTCTTATGCGCTTCCCATCACTCCTGCTCGCAGCCACGATTCTCTTCGCAACCCCAGCAATCACGAATCTTCATGCAGCTGACCCAGCGCCTCCTGGCTTGTCCGTCTACATCTCCTTCAGCCCAGCCGCATCAAAACCAGATGCCTTCTCATGCAGCGCCGAGATCACCGACCTGGCCACCGGTGCCATCTTGGCAAAGCCTCAAATCCTCGGCATCAAGGGTGAATCGGGCCAGACACAAGTCGGAGATGAAACATCCAAAATTGTCCTAGCTGTACTGGTCAACAAGGCCGGCACCAACGGAACCTACACCGTAACCTACAGCAAGTCCGGCAAGGTTGTCGGCATTCAAAAGGGTTCCATCTCCCTCTGACGATCGCCCTAACCCTCCGCTCAACTNNTTAGCTTCATTCGTTAGGCGCTCACCAACATGTCGAATCCAAAGTCGATATCAACACGTTCACTAGAATTGGACATCAAGTCATTACCTTTAGATTTTCTTCGAGAATTATTTTCGAATGAAACACCTGCATCGCTTAGATCCATCTGCATCACCTTGGTTCCCATGGCAAACGCTGGCCGATCAGATGCTCTCCCCATGCTGTTTGGACTTGCATACTTGAACCGCAATGACCTTGGCCGAATGCTCATCATTGCTCAATCATTACGATTATTGAACCATCCTGAAGTTGTGCTTTTCTTGCAATCCGAGATGCTTCGGGTTCCTTCCACTCCAGCGTCCAGAACCTATCTACGATTTATTCTCGACTCGCTGTTTCAAATAGATACAGAATCATCCCGGAAGGCGCTTCGTGAACTTCTATCCGAGAAGCGAATTGGCATCAAATATCGCAAACAAATCGAGGACTTTCTCTACTCCTGCTAGGCTCTTCCCAAGCGCCTAACCCCTAGCTCAACTCGGACCCCGCC
>PMJK01000174.1:0-30826 GCA_003158505.1 Holophagaceae bacterium
CCCGCCAGGGCTACCTGCTGTCGCGGCTGGACGGAACCCTGGATGTGCCGACCCTCGCCGCCCTCATGAACCTGGATGAGGACCAGGTGACCGCGATGCTTGATGAGCTCCTGACCCTGGGTGCTGTGGTCTCGATGGGACCTGTCGCGGCAACGGTGGTGCCACCCATGACGGAGCCCAGTGCAGAGTCCGGCCCGGAGGAGACCGACGAGGAAGTGCCCGAAGCCGAGGAGGAGACCTCCCTTGCCGCGGCCCGGTCCGACACCCATCGCAAGCTCTTCGAACAGCATCTGCGTCATCGTCCTGAGGACCAGCGCGTGGCCCAGGCCCGGGTGGCGGTAGAACCCGACCTGGGTGCCTGGTGCTTCGATCCCACGGCGGAAGTCATTCGCGCCGTGCTGGAGAACCCCAGGGTGGGAACCGTCCACGCGCGCCTCATCGCGGCCCACCACCGAACGGTGGCGGGTCTGGAGGCCGTGGGGGCCCGCCTGGCCTTCACGAACGATCAGGGTGTTCGCCGGGCCCTTCTGCAGAATCCCCTCCTGCCGCCGGGCCTCTATCGGCGCCTGTGGTCTTCCCGGCGGTTGCTGGATCAGTACCTCGTGGCCATTTCACGGGAGGCGACCGAGCAGGTCCGGTCCATGGCCAGGGACCTGCTGCGGACCACCTTCAACCAGCGCACGGGCGAAGAACGGGTGGAGCTCATCCTCACGACGGAGGGGCGCTGCCTTGCAAGCCTGGCGGGGGCCACCCTCGACAGCCAGGCGACGGCGCTCATGTGCCGTCGAACTTACATCTCTACCCTGCTCATCCAGAACATCGCCCGCTGGAGCGCCGCCCCGCCCCAGCTCATCGCCCACCTGCGCCGCCAGGATGTCGTGAAGCGCAATGTTGCTCTCAGGCAACTGCTGGAGCGGCATCCGAACGCGAGCTAGGCGTAGATCCGCTGTAGCCCAGGATCCTGAGTCAGTTCCTCGATGAGGTCCCGGACGCTCACCAGTTCGCGGAGCTTGGCGCCGTTGCTGCCGGTGAAAAAGAGGCCGCTTTCCTCGTTGCCCTGCATGGCGTCGGCAAGCCGGTCGGCGATGCAGTAGCCCACGGCCATGGCGCCCTTGCCGTGGCCGCAGGGCGAGAGGCAGTTGCTCACGCAGCGGATCTGGGGCGCGGTGCCGGCCTCGATGCGCCGCTGGAGGCTGGTGCGCACACCACGGGCGGGCAGGCCAACAGGGGACTTCATGAGGCCGATGTCCTCAGCCTTGGCGCGGAGGATGACTTCCTTGAAGATCGGCGACGCATCGCACTCGAAGGTGCCGATGAAGCGGGTGCCCATCTGTACGCCATCGGCCCCCAGGGCCAGGAAGCGCTGGATGTCAGCGTGATCCCAAACGCCCCCCGCCACTAGGATGGGGAAGTCGCCCCACTTGTTCCGCTCCTCGATCACCTCGGGGAGGATGTTCTCCAGGGTATGGGCAGGATCCAGGCAACCATCATGGCTGAAACCCTGGTGGCCTCCGCTTTCGGGACCCTCCAGTACCACCGCATCGGGCAGGCGGTTGTACTTCCGCTGCCACTGCTTGCAGATCACGCTCAAGGCCCGACCCGAGGACACGATGGGCACGAGGGCCACATCCGCGTCGCCGACATAACCGGGCAGAGCCAGCGGCAGGCCCGCGCCAGACACGATCATCTGGGCGCCGCCCGCGATGGAAGCGCGCACGGCGGACTCGTAGCCTTCGATGGCGCAGAGGATGTTCACGCCCACGGCGCCACGGCCCCCGGAGCGCTCCCGCGCGGCGCGGACGATCCATTCCAGGGCCTTGGGCGGATTCAGCGAATCGGTGCCGTCGGGACGGCCCAGGCGCATCGTCGGATTGGCCGAGCCGTGGTAGCCCGTGCCGATGGCCGACACCAGGCCCACGCANNGCCAGGCCCTCCCAGGAGACGCCCACGCCCATGCCGCCCTGCTGGATGGGGTAGGCCAGATCAAGGTTGCGGATGCGCAAGCGCGGGAGGGTGCAGGCCCCACGGCGCACGAAGGCCTGGGCCATGGAATCCAGCCCGGCCATGAGGCGGGTCCGGAAGGCGGCCAGGGGCGAAGCGTCCAGCATCGAAGGGGTGCGGGGCTGCAGCCCGATGGCACCGTCGGCCATCGCCTGCCTCGCTTCGGCTTCCGTATCAGCCACAGCCATTACGGGCAGGCCCAGGCTTCGCAGGGAGGCCACATCCCGGGCAAGGGCCAGCAGGGCCGAGGCTCCCCCGGCCTTGGCTCGGGCGCCTTCTTCGGGATTTTGCACGGCCACGAGGCGGGGCATGTTGGCATGGCGCAGGATGGCCAGAGAAGGCGGCAGTTCAGCGGTGTGGAGCAGGAAGGCCACACCGGCCTCGCGGGCGGCGGCCATCACGCTGTCGGCGCTGTCCCTCAGGCCCCGGAGGTCCAGGCCGATCTTGGCGCCTTCGCGCATGGAGGCTTTGAGTTCCTGAAGACGCTCCCGGAGCTTGGCGGTGTCGGGGAAAGCATCCGTGCGGGGCAGCGCCCACCCACCCGCCCGCAGGAAGGCTGCCTGGAAGTCCAGGGAGCCAGGCGCCTGCCAACCCTGGAGGGTGGGCAGCGTTGCGGTCGTGAAGAAGGACTCAGCCATTCATGGCTCCGGGGGTGCGGAAATATTGCTCCGCACAAGTACCCATTCTGAGGCCAAACGCCCTGTGACGGGGTTAAAGGTTTTGACTTGAGGTCAACACCCTTCACCCCGTCACGGAAATTCCTCAGCTCTTCACCGCGGGGGCAGGGGTTTCAACAGGGTCCAGGAAAGGCATCATGCGGCGCAATTCGCGACCCACTTTCTCCAGGGGATGATCGTGATCCGCGGCCCGCTGGGCCTCGAACCACTTCCGGCCCGTCTTGTTCTCCTCGATCCACGCGGCGGCATAACGGCCGTCCTGGATCTCCTTCAGGATCTCCTTCATCTCGGCCTTGGTCTGCGCGGTCACCAGGCGAGGGCCGCCGGTATAGTCGCCGTACTCGGCCGTATCGCTGATGCTGTAGCGCATGAAGCTGAGTCCGCCCCGGTACATCAGATCCACGATGAGCTTCAGCTCGTGGAGGCATTCGAAATAGGCGATCTCTGGCTGGTAGCCGGCTTCGACGAGGGTTTCGAAGCCCGCCTTCACCAGGGCGCTGGCGCCGCCGCACAGCACGGCCTTTTCGCCGAACAGATCCGTCTCGGTTTCTTCGGTGAAGGTGGTCTCCAGGACTCCGGCGCGGGTGAGGCCGAGGGCCGCGGCGTAGGAGAGCGCCAACGCCATGGCCTGGCCGCTGGCATCCTGATGGATGGCCACGAGGGCTGGCGTCCCGCCGCCTTCCACAAAGACCTCCCGCACGCGGTGGCCTGGGCTCTTGGGCGCCACCAGGCTCACATCCACGCCCTTGGGAGGCACGATGCAGCCGTAGCGGATGTTGAAGCCGTGGGCGAACATCAGGGTCTTGCCCGGCGTGAGGTTCGGCTCGATGGCTTCCTTGTAGAGCTCGGCCTGCCCCGTGTCGGGCGTGAGCACCATGATCACGTCCGCCCAGGCCGCAGCTTCGGAGGGACTGGTGACGGTGAGGCCCTGGGCTTCGGCCTTGGCCTTGGAGGCGGAACCGGCAGGCAGGCCCACCCGGACATGGACGCCGCTGTCGCGGAGGTTGAGGGCATGGGCGTGCCCCTGGGAGCCGTAGCCGAGGATGGCGACCTTGCGGTGGCGGATGAGGTCGAGGTCAGCTTCGTAGTGGATCTTGGCCATGGTGGCTCCTTTGCGGGTGGTTGAAGGTCGGAAGGATGGAGGTCAGACGGACATGGATCCGGGGCTGGTGCCGGTTCGCAGGGGTGCGATGGAGGCCTTGAGCGTGGTCGGGGTGCCGCGGGCCATGGCCACGGCGCCGGTCCGGCCCAGTTCGATGATCCCGAAGGGGCGCAGAGTGTCCACCAGGGCCTCGATCTTGGCGAGGCTCCCGGTGCATTCGATGACGAGGGTGTCCTCGGCGATGTCCACCACGTTGGCGCGGAAGACCTCCACCAGCTGGAGCACCTCAGAGCGCTTCGAGGGACCGGCGTTCACGCGGATCAGGGCCAGGTCCCGCACCACATTCACCCCGCCGGTGCCCAGCTGCTGGACCTCCAGGACGTTCACCAGCTTCCGCAGGTGTTCCACGGCCCGGCGGGCGGTGGCCTCGTCGGTATCGACCACCACCGTCATGCGGGACACATCGGGCCGCTCGGTGGGACCCACCGTCAGGGAGTGGATGTTGAAGCCCCGGCGGCGGAACAGGGAGGCGACACGGGTGAGGACGCCCGGTTCATCATCGGTGTAGACCACAAGTACATGCGACATGGATGCTCCTTTCATTCAGACGGGATCAGAGCCGGTTTCGGCCAGGACACTGGGCGAAGGGCGGCGGATCATGTCGTGGAGGGCGGCACCGGCGGGCACCATCGGATAGACGCTGTCCTCCTGCTCGACCTTGAACTCGATGAGCGCCGTGCCCTTGGCAGCGCGGGCNNTCGGCCAGCTTCACGAAATCCGGGGAGAGGATGGGCGTGGCGGCATAGCGCCCCTCGTAGAACAGGGCCTGCCACTGGCGGACCATGCCGAGGAAGCCGTTGTTGATGACGGCGATGTTCACCTTGATGTCCTCCTGCACGGCCGTCATCAGCTCGGCGAAGGTCATCTGGAAGCCTCCGTCCCCGGCCACCACCCATACCTCGGCCTCAGGCCGGGCCAGCTTGGCGCCGATGGCCGCGGGCAGGGCGAAGCCCATGGTGCCTGCCCCGCCGCTGGTGATGAGGCTCCGTTCTCCGTCGTGCTTGTAGTACTGCGCCTCCCACATCTGGTGCTGGCCCACATCCGTCACCACGACGGCCTCGCCTTTTGTGAGGCGCCAGAGATCGTTCATCNNTCGGGCAGGTTCTTGATGTCGCGCACCGCCGAGTCCCCGCGCCAGCCGCGGATGCTGCCCAGCCAGGCGGAACGGTCGGCCACGGGCACGTCCGGCAGCAGGGCCCGCAGCACGTCGCCCAGGTCCGCGGCGATGGCCACATCCACGGGCACGAGCTTGTTCAGCTCGCTGGCGTCGATGTCGATGTGGATCTTCTTCGCATGGGGCGCGTATTCCTTGAGCTTGCCAGTGACGCGATCATCAAAGCGCATGCCGAAGGCCAGCAGGAGATCCGCTTCCTGGATGGCCCGGTTCACCCAGGCCTCGCCGTGCATGCCCATCATGCCGAGGCTGAGGGGATGCGTGGCGGGCACGGCGCCCAGACCCAGCAGGGTGAGCGCGAAGGGGATGTCGGCGCGCTCGGCGAGGGCCAGCACCTCGGCCCGGGCGCCGGACAACTGGATGCCATGCCCGGCGAGGATGATGGGCCGCTTGGCCTGGCGAATGAGCTCCAGCGCCTGGGCCAGCGCGGCTGGATCGAGGGGGGGCGGCAGGTGGCGCAGGTGGCGCCAGGGTTTGGCCCCTTCCCAGTCCAGCGTCGCCCGGGACTGCTGGGCATCCTTGGTGATGTCCACCAGCACGGGACCGGGGCGGCCACTGCGGGCCACTGCGAAGGCCTCGCGGATGGCCGGGACGACATCCTCGGCCCGAGTGACCAGATAGTTGTGCTTGGTGACCGGGAGGGTGATGCCCGTGATGTCCACCTCCTGGAAGGCGTCCGTGCCCAGCAGGGCCGATCCCACCTGGCCCGTGATGGCCACCAGCGGCGTGGAGTCGAGCATGGCTGTGGCCAGCCCCGTGACGAGGTTCGTGGCGCCCGGACCCGAAGTGGCCACGACCACACCGACGCGCCCGCTGGCCCTGGCGTAGCCGTCCGCCATATGCACGGCGCTTTGTTCGTGGCGCACCAGGACATGCCGGACGGGGTACTCCGTCATGGCGTCATAGGTCGGCAGGATGGCGCCGCCGGGGTAGCCGAAGACCGTGTCCACCCCCTCGCGGATCAGGCTTTCCCAGATGAGCTGCGCCCCAGTGCGGGTCCCTGCTTCGGACATAGCTTCCTCCTTCTTGATCACTGAGCGACCGTGATGGCGCCTTCCGCGGCACTGGCCACGGTGGCTGCGTACTTGGCGAAGACACCGGTCCGGTAGCGAGGCGCCGGGGCCTTCCATGTAGCCTTCCGGCGGGCCAACTCGTCGGCCGGGACTTTCAGATCGAGGCGGCGCGAGGGGATGTCAAAGACCACCGTGTCCCCCTCATGCACCAGGGCGATGGGGCCCCCCACGAAGGCTTCGGGGGCCACGTGGCCCGCCATGAGGCCGCGGGTGGCGCCCGAGAACCGGCCGTCAGTGAGGAGTGCGACGGTTTCCCCCAGCCCTGCGCCCACCAGGGCTGCCGTGACGCCCAGCATTTCGCGCATGCCTGGGCCGCCGCGGGGCCCTTCGTAGCGGATCACCACCACGTCGCCCTGCTCGATGCGCCCGTCCTGGACGGCGGCGAAGGCTTCGTCCTCCGTGTTGAAGACCCGGGCGGGGCCGGTATGGTGCAGGCGTTCGTGCCCCGCCACCTTGATGACGCATCCGTCCGGGGCCAGGCTGCCCTTGAGGATCACGAGGCCACCCGTGGCTTTCAGCGGATTGGAGAAGGGCCGGACCACCTGCTGGCCAGGGGTCTCCTGCGCCTCAGCCAGTTCTTCGCCCACGGTCCGCCCTGTAACCGTCATGGCGGCTCCATGGATGCGACCGCCCTCCAGCAGCCGGCGCGCCACTAGACGGGTGCCCCCGGCAGCGTGGAGATCCGGCGCCGTGAAGCGCCCGCCGGGCTTGAGGTCCGCCAGCAGCGGCGTACGGGCGCTGATCTGGTCGAAGTCGTCGATGGTGAGCGGTACTCCGGCCTCCCGGGACAGGGCCAGGTAGTGCAGCACGGCATTGGTGGAACCGCCGGTCGCCGCCACNNTCCATCACCAGGCGTCCGCAAGTTTCGGCGGCCTCGCCCTTCCGCGGATCTTCTGCCGGGATGCCGTTGAGCCCCATGGGGCTGAGTCCGAGCAATTCGAGGCTGCTGGACATGGTGTTGGCGGTGAACTGCCCGCCGCAGGAACCCGCCCCGGGGCAGGCCGCATCCTCCACCCGCTTCAGGCCCGCGTCATCCAGGCGGCCGGCGCTGTGGGCGCCCACCGCCTCGAAGACATCCTGTATCGTGAGATCCTTCCCGTCGCAGTGGCCCGGCGCCGTGGAGCCGCCGTAGAGGATGAGTCCGGGTATGTCCAGGCGGGCCAGGGCCATGGCCACGCCAGGGTTGGTCTTGTCGCAACCCGACAGGCAGACCAGGCCGTCGAAGGCATTGCCCCGGGCCACCAGCTCGACCGAATCCGCGATGACCTCCCGGCTCACCAGGGAGGCCTTCATGCCCTCGGTGCCCATGGTGATGCCGTCGCTGATGGAGACGGTGCAGAACTCCATGGGCGTGCCACCGGCGGCACGCACGCCGATCTTCACGCGCTCCGCCAGTTCCCGCAGGTGGTAGTTGCAGGGACCGATCTCGGTCCAGGTGTTCGCGATGCCGATGATGGGCTTGGCCAGATCCTCGTCCGTGAACCCGATGGCTTTCAGCATGGCCCTGGCCGGGGCACGGTGGGCCCCCTGGGTGATGACCCGGCTGTGGCGGTTCAGGGGCTGGTCAGGGGGCGTCAAGGTGGTCCTCAGGGTTCTGATGTGAAACGGCCCCGCGCTTGGGTGCGGGGCCGTCGTCGGTGGTTCCGATCGGGTGGCCCCTAGTCCATCAGCCGCAGCACAAGGCCAGGGCCCATGGACCTGATAATCCTCACCAAGCCCGTCGGGAAGAATGGGATGGGCGGCTCGGCGCTGGGCGGGAAGGGGAACATCGGGGATCCGGATGGTGGGCTAGTGATTGGAGCGGTGGCCTTCCGGGGATCCGCACCAGGAGTAGGCGGAATCCGCGAGGCGGGGGGATTTGTTCCGGGGCGGCCGGATGGCCTCTTGGATGCGGGCCCCGAGAGAGTGCGTGCCGTGGGGGTGGGTGGCACCCTTGAGATCGCCCGTGCCATGCCCGCCCTTGATGACATGGTTCACGGCGGCTTCGAGCGCCAGGGCCTCAGCGTCCAGCTTCAGGGCGTGGCGGAGCAGCATGGCGGCAGACAGGATCGTGCCGATGGGGTTCGCCTTGTCCTGTCCGGCGATGTCCGGCGCCGATCCGTGGATGGGTTCGAAGAGGCCCACAGAACCGCCCAGGCTCGCGGAGGGCAGCAGTCCCAGGGAGCCCGCCAGCACGGCGGCCTCGTCGCTGAGGATGTCCCCGAACAGGTTCTCGGTCAGTACCACGTCGAAATCCCGGGGACGGGTGATCAGGGCCATGGCGAAGCTGTCCACGTAGGCGTGCTGGACCGCCACATCCGGATAGGCGGGGGCCATGTCATCCACCACCTTCCGCCATAGACGCGAGGTCTCGAGGACGTTCGCCTTGTCCACGGAGACGAGGCGCTTCCGACGGACGGACGCCAGGTCGAAGGCGACCCTCGCGACCCGTTCGATCTCTCCCCTGGTGTAGGGCAGTGTGTTCACGGCGGCTTCATCCGAATAGGACCGCGGCTCGCCGAAGTAGAGTCCTCCGGACAGTTCCCGGACGAACATGAGGTCGGTTCCGCGCACGATCTCGGGCTTCAGCGGCGAGGCGTCTTCCAGGGACGGGTGGACCGACACAGGCCGAAGGTTGGCATAGAGACCCAGGGCCTTCCGAAGGCGCAGCAGGCCCGATTCCGGACGCTGGTCACGGGGATGGCGATCCCAGGCCGGACCGCCCACGGCGCCGAGCATGACTGCGTCGCAGGTTCGGCACAGATTCAGGGTGGCTTCGGGCAGCGGGTCCCCCGTGGCGTCCACGGCGGCGCCGCCGATCAGGGCTTCCTGGAACTCGAAGGCATGGCCGAACTGCTCAGCAATGGTCGCCAGGCAAGCCACGGCCTCTGCAGTGACCTCGGGTCCTACGCCATCGCCCGGGAGTACGGTGATTCGGGCCTCCATTCAGGACCTCGCTTCCACGACCGCCGGACTGGGAGCCCGACGGGCAAACAGCACCTTGTTCGTGGCGTTGAGGTAGGCCCGGACGCTGGCTTCCACGATGTCCGTGCTGGCGCCCTTTCCACTCTGGGTCACGCCGTCGAATTCGACCTGGACGAACACCTCGCCCACGGCGTCCGCGCCTCCGGTCACGGAGTGGATCTTGAAGTCCAGCAGCCGGCCCTTCAGGCCCGTGAGTTTGTCCACGGCGGCAAACACGGCGTTCACGGGACCGTCGCCCAGGGCGGTCTCCGTCACCTCGCCGTCATCAGTGGCGAGGGTGACCAGCCCCGTGGCGAACATGGAGGTGCCGGCCGTGGCCTGGATCGCCCGCAGTTTGAAGGTCTCCGGAATGTGGGTGAGCCCATCCCGCACGATGGCCAGGAGGTCCTCGTCGAAGATCTCCTTCTTCTGGTCGCTGAGCTTCGTGAACAGCTTGTAGGCCTTGTCCAGTTCGGTGCGGCCCAGTGGATAGCCCAGTTCCTCGAACCGCTTGGCCAGGGCATGGCGGCCCGAGTGCTTGCCCAGCACCAGGTTGGTGTGGCGCACGCCTACGGAGGCGGGCGTCATGATCTCGTAGGTGGTGTGGTGGCTCAGCATGCCGTGCTGGTGGATGCCGCTTTCATGGGCAAAGGCATTGCGGCCCACGATGGCCTTGTTGGGCTGGACCTCATTGCCGGTGATGTTGGCCAGGGTCTGACTGGTGCGGTAGATGGCCTCGTGATTCACACCGGTGGAGAAGGGCATCACGTCGTGACGCACTGAAAGCCCCATGACCACTTCCTCGAGGGCCGCGTTCCCGGCGCGCTCGCCGATCCCGTTCACCGTGCATTCCACCTGCCGCGCCCCGGCAGACACGGCGGCCAGGGAGTTGGCCACGGCCAGCCCCAGGTCGTTGTGGCAGTGGACGCTGATGGTGACCCCCTCGATGCCGGGGACATGCTCCCTCAGGTGGCGGATGAGCTTTCCGTACTCGTCGGGAATCGTGTAGCCCACGGTGTCCGGCACGTTGAGCACCGTGGCCCCCGCCGCGATCGCCACGGTGAAGACCTCCACCAGATAGGTCCAATCGCTCCGCGTGGCGTCCTCGGCAGAGAATTCCACGTCCTGGCAGAGGGACTTGGCCAGCGCGACCCCGTCCCGGATCATCTCCAGCGCCTCGGCCCGGGTCTTCTTGAGCTTGTACTCCAGGTGGATATCCGAGGTAGCCAGGAAGGTGTGGATCCTGGGATGGGCGGCCTCCTGAAGGGCCTCCCAGGCCCGTTCGATGTCGCGGGGGATGGTCCGGCAGAGGGCCGCGATGGCAGGCCTCCGGCAGGTGCGGGCGATGGCCTGGACGGCGGCGAAGTCATCATCCGAGGCCACCGGGAAGCCGGCCTCGATGACATCCACGCCCAGGGCATCCAGTTGCCGAGCCATCAGCAGCTTCTCGTCCAGGTTCATGCTGCAGCCTGGCGATTGTTCGCCGTCGCGAAGGGTGGTGTCGAAGATGGTGATCCGCTCAGTACCCATGATTCGGGAACTCCTTAATCCGGACTGGGCCGGAGGGATCATCTGAAGATGGCGTATTTTGCCCCATAAATACATTTAATTTTTTTTATAATTCCATAAGTTATTCTTTTAATTCTAAAATCCATGAAGGAGCCCCGATGGACCTGGGACAGCTGGAGACCTTCCTGGTGGTGGCGCGCGAGAAGAGTTTTTCGCGGGCCGCCGAGCGGTTGTACCGCACCCAGCCGGCGGTGAGTCTGGCCCTCAAACGACTCGAAGATGAACTGGGCGAGACCCTGCTCGACCGGACCACCAAGGGCGGAACGCTCACGGATGCAGGCACGACCCTACTACCCCTGGCTCAGCGCATGCTTGACCTGAGAAAGCAGATCATCGATACGTTCGGATCGCTGAAGGGCCTTCAGCAGGGGCGGCTGAACATCGGCGCCAACGATAGCGTGTCGGAATTCCTACTGCCGGGCGTGCTGCTCGCCTACCAGCAGGCCCATCCGGCCATCCGGATCCAGGCCTACCGCCAGAGCTCGGAACGCATTCCCGCCGAGGTGATCGAGCGTCGGCTCGATGTGGGCTTCGTCTCCTACGATCCCATGCACCCCGAACTGGTGAGCGAGGTCATTCTCCGCGACCACATGGTGCTGGTGGTGCCCCCGGGCCACCGCCTGGCCCGCCGGAACGAGATCAGCCTGGAAGCGCTGGGCCGCGAGACCTTTGTGGCCCATAACGCCATCACCCCCACCCGGAACGCCATTGTCGATCTCTTCTCCCGTTGCGGCACTCCTCTGCGCATCACCATGGAGCTGGGTTCCATCGCCACCATCCAGGAGTTTGTGGCCCTGGGTGCGGGCGTGGCCATCCTGCCCCGGATGACCGTCCAGGAGAGCATCCGCCAGGGTCGGCTGGTGGAGGTGGGGGTCCGCGAACTCCAGGTGGAGAAACTCATCCGCGTCGTCACCCGCCGGGAAGAATCCATGTCGCACGCGGCCAAGGCCTTCCTCCAGCTGATCCGAGCCACCGATTTCACCCAAGCCACGACCCCCGCCAGGAGGAAGCAGCCATGAACTCGCGAACCGTCTACGACAAGATCTGGGAAGAGCATCTGGTCGCCACTCGAGCAGATGGTGCCAGCCTGCTCTACATCGACCGTCACCTGGTGCATGAGGTGACCAGCCCCCAGGCCTTCGAGGGGCTGCGGGAGGCCGGCCGGCCACTTCGCCGCCCCAACACCATCCTCTCCGTGGCGGACCACAACGTGCCCACCATCGATCGCGAGAAGGGCATCAACGACGAGACCTGCCGGCTCCAGGTGGACGCGCTGGAAACCAATGTGAAGGCCTACGGAGTTCCCTACCTGCCCCTGCTGGATGACCGCCAGGGCATCGTCCACGTCGTGGGTCCCGAGCAGGGCTTCACCCTGCCGGGCACCACCATCGTCTGCGGCGACAGCCANNGCCTTCGGCATCGGCACCAGCGAAGTCGAGCACGTCATGGCCACCCAGACCCTGCCCCAGCGGAAGTCGCGGAACCTTCGGGTGCGGTTCGAGGGGTCGCTGCCCCGGGGTCTCGGAGCCAAGGATCTGGCCCTTGCCCTCATCGGCCACATCGGAACGGCGGGCGGCACGGGCCACGTCATGGAGTTCACGGGAGTCGCAGTCCGGGCCCTTTCCATGGAAGGCCGCATGACCCTCTGCAACATGAGCATCGAGGGCGGGGCGCGGTCGGGCCTCGTGGCCCCGGACGATACGACCTTCGCCTACCTCCAGGACCGTCCGCTGGCCCCCAAGGGCGCGATGTGGGATGCCGCCCTGGCCCACTGGCGCACATTGGTTTCGGACGAGAAGGCCGCCTTCGATACGGAGGTCATGCTCGACATCACGTCCCTCGCCCCGCAGGTCACCTGGGGCACTAGCCCCCAATGGGTGACGGATATCGCAGGACGCGTCCCCGACCCCGAAACAGCCGCTTCCGCCGATGACCGGCTGTCCATGCTCCGGGCCCTCGAATACATGGACCTGCGACCGGGGACACCCATCGAGGCCATCGAGTTGCAGGCCGTGTTCATCGGCTCCTGCACCAATGGACGCATCGAGGATCTGCGGGAAGCCGCCGCCGTGGCTAGGGGGCGGAAGGTCGCCCCGGGCGTCCGGGTCCTGGTGGTGCCGGGTTCAGGTCTGGTGAAGCGCCAGGCCGAGGCCGAAGGGCTGGATCGCATCTTTCTGGAAGCCGGCTTCGAGTGGCGACAGCCCGGATGCAGCATGTGTCTTGGCATGAACGATGACCGCCTTGACGAAGGCGTCCGCTGCGCCAGCACCAGCAACCGCAACTTCGAGGGCCGCCAGGGGCGCGGCAGCCGCACCCACCTGGTGAGCCCGGGCATGGCCGCCGCCGCCGCCGTGACGGGCCACTTCACCGATGTCCGCCGCCTGATGGAGGCTTGAGATGGATCCTTTCACCGTCCTCACCGGCATCGCGGCTCCCCTGCTGCGGGCCAACATCGACACCGACCTCATCATCCCGAAGCAGTTCCTCAAGACCCTGGTGCGATCGGGACTGGGCCAGCACCTGTTCAGCGAGGTGCGCTATGACGCTGAGGGTCGGGAGCGCCCGGATTTCATCCTCAACCAGGCGCCCTTTCGCGCCGCGTCGATCCTGCTCGCCGGACCGAATTTCGGCTGTGGGTCCAGTCGCGAGCATGCCCCCTGGGCCCTGAAGGATTTCGGCATCCGCGCCATCCTCGCGCCCTCCTTCGCGGACATCTTCTATACCAACTGCATCGCCAACGGTCTGCTGCCGGTGGCGCTCCCCATGGCGGCCATCGAGACACTGGCCTCAGTGAAGGGACCCCTCACCGTGGATCTCCCGGCCCAGCAGGTGCGCGGCGGCGGACACAGCTTCGCCTTCGAACTGGAACCCGCCCAGAAGGCCGTGCTGCTAGAAGGCCTCGACGAGATCAAGCGGACCGAGGCCAATCTGGCCGACATCGCCGCCTACGAGGCCAGGCGGCGCGTGGAAGCGCCCTGGCTGGAGATCCGCGTACCGTAATTTCAAATCTGCACGCTACCCTGGACCAACAACCAGGATCGCGCCCATGAAATCCATGACAGCCTTCGCCGAGATCGTCCGCCCTCTGGAGGCCGGGCAATTGCGGCTCACCCTGCGGAGCGTCAATTCCAAGTCCCTGGACCTCAGCCTGCGCCTGCCCCCTGCCCTGTTCCCGCTGGAGGCCGGGCTCCGGGCCCAGGTGCGGGAGGCTGCCCAGCGGGGCAAGCTCGACCTGACCGTGGAGGTGCAGGACGAGCCCTCCCTCGAACCCCGGATGAATCGCGCCCTGTTGCGATCCGTGGCCAAGAGCTGGCAGGAGGACGCCGAGTGGTTGAAGCTGCCCCCGCTCACGGCCGAGGCCTTCTTCCGCCTGCCCGGCGCCTTCCAGCCCCCCGCCTCGGATCTGGGCGAAAGGCTGGAGGCTCCCATCCGTGCTGTGCTGATCGAGCTGCTGGAAGCCTGGAATGGAGGGCGGACCCGCGAGGCGGACCGGTTGCGCCCTTTCTTCGAGGACGGATTATCCCGATTGAGGGCCCTGCGGGAACGCCTCCAGTCCGAGGCGGAAGTCCAGGCCGCCGAGCTGCCGGGCATCTACCAGCAGCGCATCGAGCAGATCCTGGAGGACGCGCGTCTCGCGGGGCATCTGCCCGCGGAACGCCTCCTGGCCGAAGCGGGCGTGCTGGCCGAGCGCCAGGATGTGCGCGAGGAACTCACCCGCCTGGCCGCCCACCTGGACGATTTCGCGGAGCGCCTCGCCAAGGGCCGCCTGGAGGGCAAGGCCGTGGACGTATGGTGCCAGGAGGTGCTGCGCGAGCTGAATACCACCGGCAGCAAGTGCAAGCGCATCGACATGACCCGCGCCGTGATGGAGGCCAAGGGCGTGCTGGACCAGCTCCGCGAGCAGTCCGCAAACCTGGAGTGATCACATTCCGAGCGGGTCGTAGGGCAAATCCATGGCGCCCTTCCACACACCGAAAAGGCGGGTGCGGGTCCAGTCTTCGGTATTCGGCCTGAGGCGGCGGAGGCGGCGGGAGAGGAACCAGACGCTGCCGTCCTTCATCCGGAATTCGTCATAGGGCGCCAGCCGTACCTTCGCCATGTCTTCGGGGGCTACCTTTCCGGGAAATACCGTCCAGGCCCAGCGTGCCGAGGCCAGGCTCTCGGCCCAGACATGGCTCTCCATGAGCGCGGGATCCGTCACGACGGTCAGCGCCGCGAGGCCAGCCCGGCCGTGGATGAAGCCATCGAAACGGGTGAGGGTATTCCCCTGTCTACGGAAGGGACCGGTCCCTGGCACGCGCCACCGGGAAAGCCATTCAAGGGCGTCGTCCTGGCGGGACTTGAACCGGAGATCCAAGACCATCGGATCGATGACCCGAACTTCGCCACCCAACCGTTGCACCTCGGGACCGAGGGCCGTCGCGACCCGCGGGGCACCCAAGGTGGATCCGTCCTGCATCGGCCAGCCGGGCCGGACCGTGATCCGCCAGCGCCGCCCGTGGCGGGTTGCCTGGAGCCCGGCGGCCAGTTGCCCCAGCCATGCACCGGTGGAGGATTTCTCAATCAGGGTGAGCTCTGACTGGGTGGCGAGAAGTGCATCCAATCCAGGCCCCACGGGCATCAGGACCTCGAAACGGGCCGCGTCCTCGCCAAATTCAGGGCTCGCCTTGAGGTAGAGCTCCCGGCCTTCCAAAAGGGGGATCGGCACCAGGGTGTTCTGGTAGACCAGATACCCCCCCACGGCGAGCACAATCAGCACCAGCGCGATGGGCAGGGCCAGGCGCGCCTTCATCTCAGGCTCCCCGGAGCAAGTGCGTGAGCGGCTGAATGCGTTGCAGGGCCTCCTCGATGTCGGCCATGGTCAAGTCGCGGTGGGGAATGAAGCGGATGGCCGATCCCACGGGCAGGGCCCGAACGCCAGCCCCTTCCAGGGCCGCCAGAGCGGCCGTCGCATTGGGCACAGGGGCCAGCAGGATGTTGGTTTCGGGGATCGGAGCGGGGATGCCGAAACCGCGCAGACCCTCGGCGAGACGCCGTGTCTTCGCATGGTCCTCGGCGATTCTCGGCAGATAGTCCAGGGCCACCAGGCCCGCAGCACCCATCATGCCGCCCTGGCGGACCCCGCCCCCCAGCATCTTCCGCAGGCGCCGGGCCTCGACCATGGCGGCCTTCGAGCCGCACAGCAGGGAGCCCATGGGTGCGCCCAGTCCTTTGCTGAGGCAGACCTGCACCGTATCCACGCCCTCGGTCAGAGTCGCAGGCGGGAGGTCCAGGGCCGCGGCAGCGTGCCAGATCCGCGCGCCATCCAAGTGCACCGCGAGCCTCGCGGCCTTCGCGGCGGCCACCAGGGCGCGATGTTCAGCCAGGGGCGTCACCGTGCCACCCGCGAAATTGTGCGTATTCTCCAGGCAGAGCAGCGTGGTCCGCAGCGTGTAGTAGGGGCCTGGCGATCCGGCGGCGCGGGTCACCTGCGCAGGCGCAGGTCGACCGGGGCCACCCTCCCAGGGCAGCGCCTCGGGCATGCCTCCCGCCAGCCAAGCGCCGGTGCCCAGCTCCGAGCCCAGCACATGGGCCTGGGCCGGCGCGAGGAACCGGTCTCCCCGCTTCAGATGCAACAGCAGGGCGATGAGGTTCCCCATGCAGCCGGAGGGCACCCACAGGGCCNNCGGTCCAGCACATCGTCCCCCACTTCCGCAGCGGCCATAGCAGCGCGCATCTCGGGGGACGGTTTGGTGACGGTGTCGGAGCGGAGGTCGATGGGTCGCATGGGGAAATTCAATCATGCATGGCACACTGGTTGGCTATCGGAGTTTGAATGAACCTGCTGCACGCCATCCTCCTGGGTCTCATCCAGGGCCTGACGGAATTTCTGCCGGTGTCCTCCACGGCCCACCTCACCTTGGCCGAGCACCTGATGTTCCACGGCCAGCCGATGCCTCTGGCCTTCGATGTATTGCTGCATGTGGGCACCCTGGTGGCCCTCTTCATCTACTTCCGACGGGAGCTGGTCCAGATCCTCATGGGCTGTGTCGGGCGGGATGTGGAGGGGCGCCGACTGGCGATCTGGCTCTTCGTGGCGATGATCCCGACGGGGATCTTCGGCCTGGCCACCCGCAGCATGAAGGAAGCGGCCAAGGAACACCTCTGGGTGTACGGCATCGGCCTCCTCTGCACGTCGGTGCTGCTCACCCTGGCCAACCGCCTGAGCAAGGCGCGGATGAATTCGCAGGACCAGGATCTGGCGGGACGCGACCTCCATGACCTGCGGGCCATGGACGCCCTGGCCGTGGGCACCATCCAGGGCATCGGTGGCGGCTTCGGCCTCTCGCGGTCCGGATCCACCATCTCCATCGGCGTGTTCCGCGGCCTGAAGCTCCCCACGTCGACACGCTTCAGCTTCCTGCTGGGCATCCCCACCATCGCCGCCGCGGCGGCGGTCGAACTGCGGGGCCTGCTCAAGCCCCTTCTGAAGCATCAGCCCCTGCCGGCGGACATGGCCTTCCCCGCGGGCTCCAGCTCCCCAGTGGCGCTTTGTGCCGCGGGGGTCATCGTTGCCGCCATCTCGGGCTACTTCGCCATCGGCATGCTGGACCGGTTCACCCGGAAACCGCGGCTCAACGGCTTTGCGGTCTACTGCCTGGGACTGGGCCTGGTGATGCTCGCCCTGGGAACCACTGGCATGCTCGGTCACCACTGAAGCCAGGGCCTCCAGTGGGGCACCCCATGGCATGGAAGACTGGGACCGCGAAACCGGCAACAGGCAGAAGCGCTTGAGTGGAACAGATCAGAAGCATTTACCGGTGAGGAATAGTGAGGGCCGGTGAGACTGTGCCCTTTCTGTTCACCGTTCCTCACCGTTTCTCTCCGGTGGAAAGAAACCCTTTGTGCACCCGCCGCACACCGACATAGGCCCTGGGCAGCAGGGGCAGGGTAATTGTGATTACCTCTCAAGCCCAGCTCGATCCCGTTCGCCGGTCAGCCGGTCCCGTTCACCGATGGGACAGATCAACATTCCCGGAAGCCCCTAGACTGGAGCTATATCGTCCGGAGGTTCTGGTGATCCACCTGAGCGAGGTTCACAAATCCTTCACCGTGAAGGATCGCAAGACCCGCACCACCAAGCGCATCGACGCCGTGCGCGGCATCTCCCTCACGGTGAAGCCGGGCGAGATCTACGGTCTCCTGGGCCCCAACGGGGCCGGCAAGTCCACGACGCTGCGGATGATCGCAGGTCTGATGGATCCGGATGCCGGCAGCATCGCCGTGTGCGGATTCGACACCCGGCAGAAACCCGAAGCCGTGCGGGGGTGCCTGGGCTACCTCAGCACGGACATGGGGGTCTACACCCGCTTCACGCCCCGCGAACTCCTGCGGATCTTCGGGGAATTCCAGGCCGTGGATCCTGTCACCGCCGAACGCCGGGGCATGCACTTGTTAGAGAAGCTTCAGCTGGCGGACTTCGCCGACGTGAAGATGGATGGGTTCTCCTCGGGCCAGAAGCAGAAAGTGAGCATCGCCCGGGCCCTGCTGCACGACCCCAAAGTGGTGATCTTCGACGAGCCCACCACCGGCCTCGATGTGCTCACCGCCAAGACCGTGCTGGACCTGTTGCGCATCATGCGGGAGGAGGGCCGGACGGTGATCGTCTCCACCCACGTCATGCCCATGGTCGATGAGATCTGCGACCGGGTGGGCATCATCTTCGACGGCAAGCTGCACGGGGACGCCCCGCCCCGGGAACTCCTGCAGTCCAGGCGTGCGAAAACCCTGGATGAGGTCTTCTTCCAGCTCGCGGCTGAATCCGAGGGAGTCAATTCATGAGAGGCGCCCTGCTCATCGCCAAAAAGGAATTCCTGGAACTCTCCAAGGACCGCAAGACGATGTTCTTCGCCTTCGTGCTGCCCTTCCTGCTCTATCCGGCGATCTTCGGCATGATGGCCAAGATGGGGAAGCGGGACGAGGCCCAGAACCAGAACAAGGCCAGCCGGGTCTATGTCTCTGATCCATCCGGTGCCCTGAACGGTGTGCTGACCACGGATGCCAAGCATTTTGTGCGGGTGGCCAGGCCGGAAGGCGATCTGAAGCAGGCCATCCGGGACCAGAAGCTGGAACTGGCGCTCGAAGTGGATCCCAACGCCGCCGCGGATCTCCTGAAGCACGAGACATTCAGTCTGACCGCCACCATGGACGAGAGCGAGCGGGCCTCGGAGGTCGCCTTGAAGCGCCTGAAGGATGCCCTCGCGACCCAGGAGAGGACCTGGGTTCAGGGGCGCCTTGAGAGCCTGGGAGCGTCCTCCCAGCTGGCCGAGCCCCTCAGGCTGGAAGTGAGAAACGCCTCCGACACAGCCCTCGAGATTGGCAAGGCCATGGGCAGGTTCCTACCCTATCTGCTGATGATCATGATGTATTCGGGATCCATGCAGCACGGCATCTACGTCACCGCAGGCGAGAAGGAGCGGCATACCCTCCTGAGCCTCATGGCCACGCGGCTGCCGCGCAATCAGATCATCCTGGGCAAGCTGCTCTACATCTTCTGCATGGGTGTCATCGCAGCCCTCCTGAATCTGCTGAGCATGGGGATCTCCATCGCCTTCATGGGCGGTGGGTCAGCCGGTTCCATGCAGGCCATGGCGGCCATCGCCAACCCCATGACCCTGGGGCTCACCTTCATGATCATGGTGCCCCTGGGCCTCTTCTTCTCGAACTTCATCCTGCTCATGGGCATCCAGGCCAGGAACACCATCGAGGCCGGCAGCGCCATCACGCCTGGCATCTTCCTCGTGGTGTTCCTCGGTGTCTTCACCATGGCGCCGGGCGTGGACAAGATGGCCTTTCTTTCCTACGTGCCCGTGGTGAACGTGTGCCTGGCGCTCCGGAAGCTGTTCAGCCAGCAGTTCAGCTGGGTGGAATATCTGATCGCCTTCACCATGACCGTGGGGTTGGCCGGGCTCATGACCCTGGTTTCCATCCGGATCCTCAACCAGGAAAAAGCGCTGTTCAAAATGTGAAATCCGCCCCACTCGCGATGCGAACCCGGATTTGCCGGAGAAACCCTGTCACTCTATAGTTTCTCTAGCATCCCGAGGATCCCGCATGGCGACGAAGGCCAAGACCGAAACCGCACCCAAGCCCACCCCCAAGTCCGCACCGGCTGCTGCCCAGCCCTCGCCCTCCCCCCTGGCTGCCGCCTTCACCAAGGCCTTGAAGCTGGTGGATTCAGGCAAGCATGCCGAGGCCACGAAGGCTCTGGAGACCCTTGCGGTGGATGCCCAGGCCGCCGATGACTGGCCGATGAAGCGCCGGGCTCAGGTCTACCTCGCCCTGTGCGAATCCAAAATCCATCCCGCTAAGGCCACCGCCGTCGATGCCATCACTGAGATCGAGGCCTGCCTCAACCGTCACGAAACGGACGAAGCAATCAAGCTCAGCGAGAAGGCCCTGAAGAGCAACCCGACCAAGGGTTCGCTGCACTACCTCAGGGCCGTCGCCTTTGCTCAGGCGGAGAAAACCGAGGCCTCCGCGGAAAGCCTGAAGAAGGCCGTGGAACTGGATGCCGATTTCGTCTTCCAGTGGCACATGGAACCGGATTTCAACGCCATCCGGAAGTCACCGCTGTTCGCGTTCACTGAAGGGCATTGAGCCTGCGACCATGACTGGCAGAACGGGCCTCGACCCCGACCAGCCGCTGCGGGTAGTGGCCCTGGGCGGTGGCACAGGCCTCGCCGCGCTCCTGCGGGCCCTCAAACGCGAGGCGGGCCGCAGCCGGGATCCCTGGAAGCTGACGGGCATTGTCACCGTGTCTGATAATGGCGGGTCCTCCGGCCGTCTGCGGGATGAGCTGGGGGGTATTCCTCCCGGAGATCTGCGCAACTGCCTGGCGGCGCTTACATTGGAGGACTCGGCCCTCTCTGACCTGCTGAACTACCGGTTCCGAGGCGAGGGCAGCCTCGCGGGACACTCCCTCGGGAACCTGATGCTCTGGGCCCTCGCCGACCTGACCGGCGACTGGGTGCGGGCCATCCGCCAACTCTCGGGCGTACTGGTGACCTTGGGGCGCCTGTTCCCCTCGACCGTGGTTCCAGTCACCCTCTGCGCCGAGGACATGGACGGAAGACGCTATATCGGGGAAACGGCCGTGGGATCCTGTCATCCACCCCTCGCGCAGCTATGGCTGGAACCCCGGGATGCCGAGGCCTTGCCGGAAGCCGTGCTGGCCCTGCTGAGGTCCGACCTGGTGATCCTCTCGCCCGGAAGCCTATACACATCCACCATCTCAAACCTTCTTCTGGAAGAGTTGCAGGAGGCCCTGGAATCCTCGCGATCGCCTGTGGTCTATGTGGCGAACCTCATGACCGAACCCGGCGAAACTGCCGGACTGGACCTGGAAAAGCACGTGGCGGCCATCTCGGCTTTTGGCCAAACGCGGATCTCCGCCATCATCGCCAACTCGGCCTCTCTGGGCGCAGACATGCTCGCGAGGTACCGGGTGGAGGGTGGCGAACCCCTTCTGACCGAGGCCGAACGGATTCTGGGCATTCCGGTCTACCGGTTCCCCCTCCTGGATCCCGAGGCGCCCATGGCTCGGCACCATCCGGGTCTGTTGAATCGCGCCATCCGCGAAGTCTTGTCCCTTTTATAGGACACTATTGGAACCCTAAACGATGCCGATAGAGTGATCGAGGTAACGAATGGGGATGGTAAATTTTATTGACTCTATTACTTTTGACAAGGACCGCAGTAGGCTTATCCGGGCGGGAGGTGGCAGGTGGCGCTGAACGGGGATCTGTCGACCATGGGCTTGGAAGACATCTTCCAGTGGCTCGCTGTGGGCAAGAAAACCGGCGTCCTGGAGCTCAAGGGGCCCTTGCACACGAAGCGGGTCGCCTTCCATGAGGGCCGCATCACCAGCATCTGGTCCTCCGATCCGCGTGAATACCTTGGCCAGTATCTGCTCGCCTTCAATCGCATCACCGAGGATCAGCTCCGGGACGCCCTTGCCACCCAAGAGGATGAGCAGCAGCTGCTGGGGCGGATTCTCATCAACCGCCAGCTCGTCACCGAGGCGGAGATCCGTCGCATCGTGCAGCTGAAGGTCGAGGAGAGCATCTACGACACGTTCCTCTGGAACGTCGGCAGCTTTGAATTCCATGACGGTGCGGCATCCCACCAGAAGTCCATGCTGCTCAGCCTGGACGTGACGGGCATCGTCCTCGAAGGCGCCCGGCGCATGGATGACTGGAAGCGCATCCGCAAGGTCATCAAGGGCGGGGACGCGGTGCTGGCGCCCATTTCAGAAGCCATCGCCGAGCGGTTGCCGCTCGCCCCCGAAGACGCGGACATCCTGACCCGCCTCGACGGATTCAAGCGTGTGGACCAGATGGTGCTGGACATGCGCATGCCCGAATACAAAATCAACAAGTTGCTCTTCGACCTCCACGAGAAGGGCCTCGTCCGCATCATGAACCCGGGCGGCAATATGGGAGAGAATCCGAGCCTCCAGCTCCAGCGGGCCCGGACCCTGGTGGAGAAACAGAAACTCCAGGAAGCCCAGGAGGAGCTGAGACGCATCCTCAAGGATCAGCCTCGGCATCTGGACGCGAACAAGATGATGGCCGTGGTCCAGGATCTCCTCGAGGAGAAGCGACTGGATCAGGATCTTGTCCCCGAGCTCAGCGTGAGCCTGGACGAACTGATGACCACCAACCTGGGCCCTAATGAGGCCTTCCTTGCCAGTCGCGTGAACGGACTGTGGACAATCCGGGACATCCTTTCCATCGCACCCTTCGAACCGAACGAATGCCTCCGCATCTTCACCAAGCTCCTGAAGCGTGGGATTCTCAAAGCCACGAAACCCGCCCAGGGAGGCGACCAGCTGGGAGCCCAGCGCTGAGCCTTCCCCAGAGAGCTCCTAACAGAACCCGACGATGCCGCGATGAATCCAGGCGGGATGCACCGCAAGGAAGGGCCCGCAGGGCAACGTGGTTCGTTGTTCAAGGAACCTGACGCCGCGGGGCGCCCGCTTGGCTTCATCCCTTCGGGCGTGGGGCGGCGGGCTTCGCGATGCAGCGTCACGCTCGTCGCGCGTAGTACCCGCTACGCTTTGACTCGCGTTCCTCGCNNTCGCGCGGCGATGTGGGGTTTTGTCAGGAGCTCTCGTTGGAGGTCTCATGCGCATCGCCCTCTCCCTGCTACTGATCGCCCTGCCTCTCGCAGCGGCGAAAAAGCCCACGGCAGCTCAGCTTCAGGCCCAGGTGAAGCGCCTCACCGAGGAACGTGACGTCTTGAAGGAGCGGTTGGCGGCCACCGAGAGCCTCCAGCAGGAGGCTGCCGGGGCCAAGAAGGCCCGGGATCTGGCGCGCGCTGAAGCCGAGGCGGCCCGCAAGGAGACTGATCAGCTCCGGGCCGCCCTCAAGGAAAACCAGGGTGGCGGCGATGCCATCCTGAACGAGCTCCAGGAAGCCAAGCTGGACGCCGAGGAGACCAAGGCCGAAGCCGAGCGTCTCAGGGCTCAGAACACCTCCCTGCAGTTCAAGGCCAACGCCGTACCGGGCGAGGGCGATCTGGTGCAATTGAGCGAGGAAATCCAGCCCGCGAGGCCCATCAACCTAGCCCGGGCCACCCCCCACCTGAAATCTTCGGGCCTATTCTCCGCCAAGCCCAAGGGCGTGGTGGTGGTCCAGGTGCTGATCAGCGAGAAGGGGGACGTGCTTGCTGCCCGCCTCCTCCAGGGACTCCCGGGGGATTCCCCCGATGCCAAGGGGGCGGGAGAGGCCTGTGTGGAGGCCGCCAAGCACCTCGTCTTCGATCCGGCCACCTCCAAGGACGGCAAGACGCATTTCAAGGTCTGGCAGGGCGTCGGGTTCTACCTGGAATGAGGGCTGCGGGGCTGTGGGAGAGGGGCCCAGCCCTAATCCTTCGGCCTACAGCCTAAAGGCTACAGCCCCTCCCGCTCGCCCCAGGGACTTGGCTCGCCCACGCCCCAGTGGGCCTCGTACCAGATCTTTTCGAGGCAAAGGCCTTCGGGGGGGGCGGTCTGACCCGCGCACCTCCGGTCCCTCGATCGTAGCACCCCGTCGAGGGCATTCACCGGGCGCCGCCCCCGACCGACCTCCACCAGGGTACCGGCCATGATGCGCACCTGATGCATGAGGAAACTGGTGCCTTCGAAAACCAACTCGGCGCCCCCTTCCAGCGGAACGATCCGGATGTCGTGAATGGTCCGCACGGGTGTCGCCGCGCCGCATTCCGAACAACGGAAGCTGGTGAAGTCGTGGGTGCCAACCAGGGGTGATGCCGCCACCGCCATGAGGTCCAGATCAAGCGGGACCGCCTGATGAACCTGCCAGCGAAAGGCCGCCTGCAGAGGGTCCGCCGCAGGGCCAAGGCCCAGCCGGTAGACATAGCGCTTGGCCACCGCATGCTGGCGAGGGAAGAATCCCTCCGGTGCCGGTTGGACCGCCAGGACCCGGATATCCGCCCGGAGATGGGCGTTCAGGGCCATGAGCAGGCGAAAGGGTTCCCAGGCCCGGGCCGTGTGAATGAGCACACCCTGCGCGCGCGCATGCACGCCGGCATCCGTCCGACCGGTGCCCTGGGGCAGCGGCGCCCCTGGATCGAAGGCCTGCAGGGCCTTCCACAAATCCCCCTGACCACTTCGCAGCACCGACTGGATCTGCCAGCCGTGGAAGCCGCCTCCCGCGTAGGCCACCTTGAGGAAGTAGGGATGGGTCATGCCCCTATGATAGGCCTGGGACGGGACTGAGCGGCCAAGCAGGCTCTGAATCGCCCGTTCTACGGTGATCTGCGAGATCCATGAGACTTACAGCCGAGCATTTCCGCCCTTTCCGTTGTTCCATGACCTCCTGGAAGCCCTAACGACGCCAATCTTCATTTTTTTACACAAGAAAAGCCTTGACCACACTGCGTCTGCGGCGTAGCTTCTTGGCAGTTTAGGAAATACAGGATTCATAGGCCTCTTGGGGCCCTTGATGATTGAAAATCCAGTAAAGACGGTCATCTCTCATCGGAGATGATTTCGTTTTTCTCAACCCGGGGACACAGTTCCCCAATTTCGGAGGTTCTCATGAACAAGGCTGAACTGGTCAGCGCCGTCGCCGACAAGGCCGGCATCACCAAGGCCCAGGCTGCTGCTGCCCTGGATCAGGTTCTCGGTGGCGTCGCCGCCGCCCTGCGCGCAGGCGACAAGGTGACCCTCGTCGGCTTCGGCACCTTCTCCGTCGCCAACCGTGGCGCCCGCACTGGCCGCAACCCCCGCGACAACAAGCCCATCAAGATCGCTGCCAAGAAGGTTGCCAAGTTCAAGCCTGGCAAGAAGCTGGCTGACGAAGTCAACGGCAAGGGTGGCAAGAAGCGCAAGTAGCGGCTGGCCATCCGGCGACCGCCGGAATCCAGGATCGACGGGGCCTGTTTCGACAGGCCCCGTTTCCTGTCAACACCGGTTTTTCATCGATTAATCTCTAGTACGAACTTGAACTCTGAGAGGCACGCTGCCACGGGATCTCCATTCAATGGCTCCTGGAAAACCCATGAAACATTGGGGGTGAGCTGGATGGAACACCAGTGGTACGCAACTCAGGCTCACTGAAAAGTCGCCCGATAAATAGGCTTCAGAAGAGGTCCCCATGTCCGAGGAAACTGCTGGCCCGAAGAAAAGCCCAGTGAAACTGATCATCATCATCCTGGCCGCCCTGGTGGTCCTAGGTGGTGGCGCGTTCGGAACCAGGCTGATCCTGAAGAAGAGAGCAGCTGCCAAGGCCACCGCGGCAGAGCAGGCCAAGGCCCAGGAGGCCCAGGCCCAGGCGAGCCCTGGCGTCGAAGCATCGGCCCAGGAGGGGGACGACTCCGAGGATTGCGGAGATACCGGCGAGAAGCAGGAGGGGGGAGAGCATGGCGGCCCTGCGGGAGCCCCCGTGATGGTGATGACCCGCACCGTGAACCTCACCGGACCGCGGCGGAACGCCTTTCTTCGCTGTGAACTGAACATCCTCTTCTGCGACTCGGAGTTGGGCAAGCTCGTCTCCGGCGACAAGCCCTCCCCCGAGAAGAGCCTCATCCAATCCATCGTTCTGGAGACCCTGTCGGGAAAGAGCGTGGAGGAAGCCTCCGACGCCGAATCCCGCGAGGCCCTGCGCAAGGAGATGAAGGACAAGCTGAATGAGCAGTTCAAGCCCCATCCGCCAAAACCCGACGAGAAAGAAGATCCGAAGCACAAGAAGCCCAAGCGGCCCATCAAGAGCGTACTCATCGTGGACTGGGCCATCCAGCAGTGAATGGCCTGGCATGGCCGTTGCGATGCGGAGGGCCTGAGTCCATGCTTTGACAGGACCGGGGGAGGGACATGGCCATCAAGCGGGGTGAGCGAATCGAGGGTGACCGTGTGCTCAACTTCGAGCAGGTGGTGGCCGAGGTCATGCCCTTCATCGACACACCCCTCAAGCTGGAGATCCAGCTTGGCCAGACTCGCCTGACCATCCGCGAGTTGCTGGACCTGGAGCCTGGATCCCTGGTGGAGCTCAAGAAGAGTGCCGGAGAGCCCATGGACGTGCTGTGCAAGGACCGGGTGCTGCTTCGAGGCGAGGTGACCGTACTGGAAGACAGTCTCGGCCTGCGGGTCACCGAAATCATGGATTCCGACCGCAAGGTCTAGGAGCCTGTCCAAGTAATTGGAAGGCCCCGCGCGCGCGGCGCCGCACGAGCGAGGCCAGGAAGGCGAGGTGAGCGTAGCGGGTACTACGCGATCCGAGTCTGACGCCGCATCGCGACGTGCGCCGCCACACGCCCTCCAGGATGGGCCCAGGCGGGCGTCCCGCGGCGTCAGCGCCCTTGGATGATGCCACCACATCGCCCTGCGGGCCCTTCCTGGCGGTGCATCCCGCCTGGACCCATCGCGGGGCCATCGAATACTCGGACAGGCTCCTAGAGCAAGCCTCCAGGCCCATCCTATGGCATCCTGAAAGTTCCCATGGATGCCCACCGCCCCAGCGCCCCGCCGCTCGCCCTTTGTCTGGGCGGGCTGGATCCGTCCGGAGGGGCTGGCCTCCTCCGGGATGTCCTGACCCTGTCGGAACTGGGCTGCCAGCCCATGGCCGTGAGTCTCGCCGAGACCCTTCAGAACGGCTTGGCCTGTCTGCGCATCGAACCACCCGCCATGGACCCAGTCCAGCGCGTCGAGGCCCTCGCCCCGCACCTGGTCGGCCGGTGGGGTGTGAAGCTCAGCTTCTGCGCCCTCGGCGCGACGGATTTTCGCCGCCTCTGTGCCACCCTGCGGCACCTGGCCCCGCCCCTCCGCATCTGGGATCCCATCCTCGCACCCAGTGCGGGCGTGGGCCTGCACGACGGCGGGGACCTCCGCCGGATGGCCGCGGACCTTCTGCCCATGGGCGGCTGGGTGGTGAGTCCCAACCGGGATGAGGCCGCCGCTTTTGCGGGTCTGCCTCCCGAGGCCATCCGCAGCGCCCCGGTCGAGGCCCTCGCCACCCCGTGGCTGGAGGCCGGCGCCTGGGCCGTCTGGCTGAAAGGGGGCCATGCCGCTGGGGACCAGGTGCAGGATGTCTGGATCAACCAGGAAGGCATCCAACCCCTGGAGACCGTACCAAGGCTCCCGGGCGAACGCCGGGGCACGGGCTGCCTGTTGTCGGCCACCTGGCTGGGGTTGCGTCTCCAGGGCAGGGATGATCTCCAGGCGGCCTTGGAATCCGCTCGCAGGTTGAGGGCCCGCTGGGACCTCGCCTTCTCGCCCGGCGGTGCCGGACGGGCCATGTTCACGCCGTTCCCGGCCCTCCAGGAGACTCCGTGACCGGAATCGAAGGGCGCGGCTTCCTCTTGCGGACGGCACCGGACGGGCCCTGGGCCGGGTGGGCCGGATCCCGGTTCCTGGACGAGGGCCTGGCCTCGGTGCATGCAGCGCCAGGACGGGCCCTGGCCCGGCTGATGAACCTGGTCTCCCTGCTCCCGGGCGGCTTCGGCCTGATCTGGGACCATCCGCCCGCCTGGATGCAGGCGCTCCCCGCCGAATCCCGCCAGGGTTGGTGGGAGGCCATCACCGCCATCCCCCACCTGAGCCTCCACCTCGGACCCGACTCGGCCCTACAACTGCCCGGGGGTGCCTTCCGGGGCTGGGTGCATGCGCCGGACCGGCCCGAGGGCTCCCTCGGGGATCACTGGCGTCAGGGCGTCATCGGCTGGGTGCCCCGTCCCGAGGCGACCTGGCGGCTGCCCGACCTCGGCGTGGCCGCGTCCGGTGACGAAGCACCTCCTGGATGGCTTTGGGGCGACGCGACCCTGTCCCTCGGGGCCCTGCCGTCCCTGGCCTCAGGCGAAGCCCTGGTCGCCGCGATGTCGGAAGCCCAGGGCCTGGCCGAACGGGGGCTGGCCCAGCGGCTGTCCTCCGGAGCCTGGGTGGATGTGCCCTTCTCCCGCCGGGCCGTGGCGTGGCGACTGTCTCTCGTGGGAGGCGTGGAGTTCCAGCGTGCCGGCGGCACCTGGCCTGCGGCCCTCGGTCAACTGCGGGCTCTGCGGGCACTGCTCCAGGAACGCCTTCGCACACCCATCCACCTGGGGGCCTGCGGCGATGTCCAGGTGGCCGCCCAACTGGGTCGGCAGGCCCTCCGGGAAGGTCATCCCTGGCGCGCCAGCCTTCCGCTGCCCCCGGCTCCGGGTGCCTTCACCCCTGGGCTCGCCGCGGATCCCCGGGACGCGGTACCCCTCGAGGCCCGGGCCATGCAACCACCGGCCTGGCCGGAGACCCTGGACCATCCTCCGGTGGCCCTGCTCCGCGTGCCCGCCATTCCGCCGGAGGCCGGGGCGCAGGCTCTCCTGGGCCAGATCCAGCCCGCTCCAGCCCTGCGCTGGATGCCCCCCGACCTCCCGCCACCGGGGCCCTTCGATCCGGACCGACCCTGGGCACCCGCCTTGGTCTTCCCCTTCCCCGCCGACCCCGGGAACGGCGTCCAGCGCGGACTCTTCGAGGAGTTCGGCTGATAAGGTCTAGGTAAGGAATCACCATGTCCGCCGAGCACGTTGAACAGAAATCCAGGATCCGCCTAGCCCTATTGTCCGCCATCGCGGGGACGATCCTCCTGGGGCTCAAGTACCTGTCCTATGTCCTCTCCGGGTCCGTGGCCCTGAAGTCCGACGCCATCGAGAGCATCGTGAATGTCGTCGCGGCCCTGTTCGCCCTGGGAGCGGTGGTCTTCGCAGGCAAGCCCGCCGACAAGGAACACCCCTACGGCCACGGCAAGATCGAGCATTTCAGTGCCGCCTTCGAGGGCGGACTCATCTCCCTGGCCGCCGTGTTCATCCTGCTGGAGGCCGCCAAGGGGTTCATCTATGGCGTCGAGTTCAAGGACCTCGGCAAGGGCCTGGCCGTGAACCTCTTCGCCGGTGCCCTCAACGGGGTGCTGGGTTGGTACATGCTGCGGGAGGGCCGCAGGACCCGGTCCCGGGCCTTGGAGGCGGACGGCCACCACATCCTCTCGGACTTCTGGACCACCGTGGGCATCGCCGTGGGTCTGATCGCCGTGAAGCTCACGGGCTTCAAGTGGCTCGATCCCTTCATGGCCGGGGTCGTGGGTCTGCTCCTGGCCCGTACGGGCTTCCGGCTGGTGAAGGAATCCTCCCAGGCGCTCCTGGACATGGAGGATCCCGAGGTGCTCGGCAAGGTGCTCGAGGCCATGAACCGGGTCCGCACCCTGGACATCATCGCCCTGCACGAGATGCGCACGTTCCGCAGTGGCCGCTACACGCACGTGGACGTCCACATCGTGGTGCCCGAGTACTACCCGGTACGGCAGGCCCATGACCTCTGCGAGGAGTTCGGGAAGCGGGCACTGGTGGAGGGGAACATCGAGGGCGAGGTGCATACCCACGTGGACCCCTGCGGAAGGATGTACTGCGACCGCTGCCCCGTCGCGGATTGCGCCATCCGGCTGGCCCCCAAGTCTGTTGACGGTACCTTCATCCTCAAAGAAGCCACCGCCTTGGGGCCGGCCTGAGGGAATCTACGCCGCGCCCTGGTGCCTCAGTGCATCGATGGCGGCCATGAGGGTCTGGGCATCGCTGGCGGCATGCAGGTTCTGGCGGAAGCCATGGCCGCCGGGCACGCCCTTGGTGAACCAGGCGCCGATCTTCTTGATCTTGTGCAGGGCCTCCCGNNCCGCGGCCGATCATCACCGCCGCGCAGCCGGTCTCTTCCACCATGCGGAAGGCGTCGGCCGGCGCGTTCACATCGCCGTTGCCGATGATCGGATAGGAGGTGCCGGCATCCACGGCCCGGGCGATGATGCCCCAGTCCGCATTACCCTCGTACTGCTGGGCGCGGGTGCGGGGGTGGATGGCCAGGGCCTGCACGCCCGCGGCCTCGAACATGCGCAGGAAATCCAGAAATTCCCCGCGATCCTTCTGGGACGCGTCCCAGCCCGCCCGCATTTTCACCGTCACCGGCACCTTCACGGCCTTCACCATTGCCGTGACGCAGCGCTCCGCCAGGCGGATGTCCCGCAGCAGGGCCGAGCCCGCGCCGCCCTTGGTGACGTTGCTGGCCGGGCAGCCCATGTTCAGGTCCACCAGGTCCGCGCCGGCGGCTTCGCAAAGCTGCGCCCCTTCGGCGAGGGCCTCGGGGCGCCCGCCGGAGACCTGCATGGACAGCGGCTTTTCGCCCGTCGCCGCCATCATCTTCTCCGCCTTCACCGCATGCCGGATCAGCGCCTCGCTGCTGATCATCTCCGACACCGTGAGCCCCACACCGCCGATCTCGCGGATGAACTTCCGAAACGGTTGATCGGTAATCTCGTGCAGCGGCGCCATCACGAGGCGGTTNNCGGTTGCGGGTCAGCGGCGCCATCACGAGGCGGTTGGGCACCTCGACATCGCGGATCTGGAATGGGGAGTGGGGAAAAGACACTTAGGGGGCTCGCTTGCGACCTTTCAGTTTAGCGTGGGCTCTGAATTTGGCCTGCGGCCAAATTCAGAGTTAGGGAGGCTGGCGCCTCCCAATTCAAGCTGGTCTGAACCGCGAAGCGTTTCCTAATCTGAATTCGGCCACGCCGAATTCAGAGCAAAGCCACTACCTCCTAGGCGGCGGCTCCTGCAAATTGGCCAGAAACTCATCGTTCGTCTTGGTCTTCCCCAGCCGGTCCACGAGCAGCTCCATGCTTTCACTGGGGCCGCTGGCGCTGAGGATCTTGCGGAGCACCCAGATCTTGGCGAG
>PMJK01000174.1:30910-31044 GCA_003158505.1 Holophagaceae bacterium
TTACGGGCCGCGCCGAAGAAGCGCTTCGGCCTTTGCAGCGCATTTGAGTCCACGCCGCCGCTGAGCACCTTGCCGCTGGGGGGCACTACGGTGTTGTAGGCCCGGCCCAGACGCGTGATGGAATCCAGCAGGAT
>PMJK01000140.1 GCA_003158505.1 Holophagaceae bacterium
GGTGTGCGTGGGACCGGGCGAACTGTCCGAGCGGCTCATCCGGGGCACGCGCCGCATGGCGGGGGCCCTGGGCGCCCCCTGGATGGCCCTCTACGTGGAATCCAGGAAGCACCTCCGGTTCACAGAGGCCGACCGGGCCCGGCTCGAGCAGAACCTGCGCCTCGCCGAAAAACTCGGCGGCGAGACGGCGGTCATCGAGGGGGCCGGCAGCCTCCAGGAGGACATCCTCACCTTCGCCCGGGACNNCAAGATCGTGGTGGGCAAGCCCTCTCGCCCCCGCTGGATGGAACTGGCGATGGGCTCCACGGTGGACGACCTCATCCGCCACAGTGGGGATATCGATGTCTACGTCATCAGCGGCGAGCCCGGGAAGGAACCGGCCGCACCCCTCATCCGGCAGCCCATCACGAGTCCGGTGCACAACTACGTGCTGGCCGCCCTGGTGGTGGCCATGGCCAGCTTTGTTTCCGTGCTCATCTTCCGTCACGCGGAATTGGCCGAGATCGTCATGGTGTACCTGCTGGGCATCCTGATCGTGGCGACCCGGGTCGGCCGAGGGCCCTCCCTCCTCGCGTCCATCCTCAGCGTGCTGGCCCTCGACTTCTTATTCATCCCCCCACGCTTCTCCTTTGCTGTCACGGATCTCCGCCATGTGGGCACCTTCGCCGTCATGCTCCTGGTGGGGGTGGTCATCGGCAATCTCACGGAGCGCGTCCGCGCCCAGGCCCGCCTCGCCCGGACCCGGGAGCAGCGCACCCGCGCCCTCTACCGGCTGGGGCAGGAACTGGCCCGCAGTGCGGGTTCCGCCGCCCTGGTGGCCTCGGCCATCCAGAACGTGACCACCCAGTTCCAGAGCCAGGGCGTGGTGCTCCAGCCCGACGAGCATGGCCGGCTGCAGATGCCGGATCATCCCATGGCCTTTCCCCTCAACGAGCAGGAACTGGGGGTGGCCCAGTGGGTCTTCGATCATGCGGAACCCGCGGGTCTCGGCACCCTCACCCTGCCCGGGGCCCGGGCCACCTATCTTCCGCTCAATGGCGCGCACCGGCCCATCGGCGTCATGGGCGTGCTGCCGGAGAGTTCACCCCGGTGGGCTGAACCTGATCAACGGCAGCTGCTCGAGGCCTTCGCCACCCAGACTGCCCTGGCCCTGGAGCGCGCCCAGCTGGCCGAACAGAGTGCCCGGGACCGCCGTCGCGCCGACGAGGAGCGCCTGCGCAATGCCCTCCTCAGCTCGGTCTCGCATGACCTCCGCACCCCCCTCGGGGTCATCACCGGTGCCGTGAGCACGGCCCTCGAGACGCCGGATCTCAGTGAGCCCGCCCGCCGGGAGCTGCTGCAATCCGCCCAGGAGGAGGCCCAGCGCCTCCACCGTCTGGTCAGCAATCTGCTCGACATCACGAGGCTCGAAGCGGGTTCGCTGGAACTCCACACCGAATGGACCCCCCTGGAAGAGGTGGTGGGCGCGGCCCTCAATCGCAAAGAGCTGGCCTCCGAGGCGCACCGGGTGCGCGTATCCCTGCCTGAGGACCTGCCTCTGGTCGCCATGGATGGGGTGCTCATGGAACAGCTGCTCCTGAACCTCCTCGACAACGCGCTGAAGTACTCCCCGCCCGGCTCGCCGGTGGACATCAAGGCCTGGGCCGCCGGGAAGTCCCTTACCCTCTCCATCACCGACCAGGGACCGGGCATCCAGGCCGGAGAGGAGGAACGGATCTTCGAAAAGCTCGCCCGGGGCCAGGCGGCTTCTAACCGTCCGGGAGCGGGCCTGGGCCTCGCTATCTGCAAGGGCATCGCCACTGCCCACGGCGGGACCATCCAGGCCGTCAACCATCCCCAGGGCGGCGCCCAGTTCCTCGTGACCCTGCCCCTGGGCACGCCCCCGCAGATGCCGAAGGAAGCGCCGTGAGCAGCCCGGCCCCCGTGATCCTGTTGATCGAGGACGAGCCGCAGATGCGGCGCTTCCTGCGGGTGGCCCTGGAGGGCAGCGGCTACCGCTANNCCGGTCATCGTGATCTCCGCCCGCGGACAGGAGGCCGACAAGGTGGGCGCCCTGGACGCGGGGGCCGATGACTACCTCACCAAGCCCTTCGGCACCCGCGAGCTGCTGGCCCGCATCCGCGTGGCCCTACGGCACGCGGATCCCGAAGCTGCAGAGGAGCCGGTGTTCGTACTGGGACGGTGGCGGGTGGATCTGGCCAAACGGCAGGTGCTCGTGGAAGGCCGGGAAGTCCATCTCACCCCCCTGGAATACAGCCTCTTCACCACCCTCATCCACCATGCCGGCAAAGTGGTCACCCACCGGCAGCTATTGAAGGAAGTCTGGGGCGGCGCCGCGGGTGCGCAGCCCCTCTACCTCCGCGTCTACATGACCCAGCTCCGCCACAAGCTCGAAGAGGAGCCCTCAAGGCCCAAGTACCTCCAGACCGAACCCGGCGTGGGCTACCGGCTCTTCATCGAGGATTAGCGGTGGCGTTGGCGCCGTGGGCCTCGCTCACTCGAAGCGGATTTCATCGGGGTTGAGGATCTGCAATAGAACCTCGCCATCCTCCACGAAGAGCCTGGCCTGGCACGTCCGCTCGGGAAGCGCCTCAGCCAGGTGTTCCAGTTCGGTGATGCCAGCCTCCAGGTGTTCCAGCAGGACCAGTGGGTCATGGTGAAACGTGGCCAGGCAGCTTTGCGTGCCCGGAGGATCCAGCGCCTCGGCCTCCAGCAAGGCCCCGGAACGGCCGAAGTAGGTAACGATATCGGTGGCCACGCCAGCCACCGCGGGATCCGGGAAGCAGGATGCGAAGAAGGCCACTTGAAGGGCGGTGGTATCTGCGTCTGCATGTGTATCCAGGAAGTCCGCGAAGCGCCCGAACAGCTCGGAGGGGGTCAGGGCCAGCGCTTCCAAGAGCATGGCGAACCACGGCACCGCCTTCCCCTGGTTGTACATGAGATCACAGGCCCGGGCCATCCGTGCGGCCGCACCCATGTCCGCTTGAGTGAACGTGGGCGAGGCGATCACGGTGTAGGGGCTGTCCTCCTGGTGGCGAAGGCCGAAGTCCGGGGCCGTGTCATGGAGCCGCGTGCCGGGCAGGACCGACAGTGGGAAGATGTCCAGATGATTGGGGGCGAGGCCGAGGGCGAAGTCGAGGCTGGCGTGGAAACCCTCCAGCGTGTCCCCCGGCAATCCGTAGATCAGATCGAATCCGTAGGTGGCTCCGGCCTGGTGCAGGAGGAGGACCTTGGCCTCGAAGTCCGACCGATCGATGCTCCGGCTGATTCTGCGCAGCACCGCATCATCGGCGCTCTGCAGACCGATCTGCAGTGTGCACCGGATGGCGGCAAACAGCCGGGCCAGCTCGGCATCGATGAATTCGCTCCGGAGCTCGAAGAAGAAATGGATGGCCGGGGCCTGCTCGGCGATCAAGCGCAGGATGGCCTTGGCCTGACGCTGATCGAAGTTGAAGGTGGGATCCAGCACGAAGACCTGGCTCACACCACAGGCCTCGAAATGCAGCAGTTCTGCCTTCACCCGGTCCATGGGGACGCGCCGGATCCCTGAGGTTCCCCGGGATTCGAAGCAGAAATCGCAGCGGAAGGGGCAGCCCCGGGACAGCTCCCAGAGCATGCCCGGATAGGCGGAAGGATCCAGGCTGCCGTCCAGGTAGGGCGAAGGCAGGGTGGCCAGGTCCTTCACGAAACCGGGACTGATGCTGCGCTGAATCTCCTCCACCGAGATGCCCTTCAGCAGGCTCCCCAGGGCCTCCACGATGAGTTCCTCGCCCTCACCCGGAAGCACGAGATCCAGCCATCCTTCGCTCAGCATGCCCGCCGGATCCGCGGTGGCTTCGGAACCCCCGGCGAAGAGCAGGATGGAAGGGTTCCGGAGCCGCAGGACCCGGGCGATCGCGCGGCTCAGGGCACGGTTCCACACATAGATGGAAAACCCCACCCAGTGGGGATTCAAAGCGATGATCTGCTCCGCGCAGGCTTCGGCGGATTGCTGGAGAAAGAGATCCAGGATCCGGGTCTGGATGGCCTCGGGATGGGCACGCTTCAACACCGAGGCCAGCATGGCCGGGCCCAGCGGCACGGACCGCGGGGAAGGCTCGAGGTGAATGGCGACCAAGACCAGATTCATGCGTACGTCCTGCTCGATCATACGCAGCCCCATACACGGCTGCCCGAGTCTGACGCAGCAGAGACCTCTAGACTTCCACAGCCTCCTCCGTGGCATCCACCAGATCCACGTCCATCTCCATGACGCCATCCGCTCCAAAGGTGGACATGGGCTTGAAGCGGACGCCCCACAACACCTCGTCGACGATGTAGGAAGTGCGCTGGTAGATGCTCTGGGAGAAGGTGTCGTCGAAGGCCTTGATGAGGACGATGAACTCTGCCTTGGTCTTTCGAAGATCCTCGTCTTTCAGGCCGAAGAGCGGGCTCGCCTCGTCGATGGGATGCACCACGGTCCAGCTGGTGGGGAAGAGGTTGATCTTGCTCCGCTCCAGGGTCAGCGTGACAAAGCGGCGGAGTCCGCTTTCGGCATCCAGGAAGGTGAACACCACGGTGGCCTCGACTTCGATGAGCTGGTTGCTGCGCCGGTTGACGAACCGGAACATGAAGCCCGTGATGCCGCGGTAGGGCGCGATCAACCCATTCTGGCTGAAGCATATCTGGGCATGGGGCCTGGAGAACCGGCCGTAGAGCAGGCCGGTGGCCAGGGCGAAACTGAGCAGGCCCAGCAGGGATTCCAGGGCAGCCACCGCGCTGACCAGGTGGCTGTTGGGGCTGATGTGGCCGTATCCCACGGTGGTGAGGGTCTGGGCGCTGAAGAAGAAGGCGTCCAGCATGCGGTCCAGGCGGGAGTCGCCTCCGGTCCGGACGAAGTGCTCCATGCCGATGCCCACATAGACGGCGGCGAACAGGGCATTGGTGATGAGGAAGCCCAGGAAGAGCAGGCCCAGGAAGCGGAAACCGCCCATGGTGATGAGGCTGTGGTAGAGCTCGTAGCTCCGGAAGACCGGCAGCCCCACGCGCCGCACATTGAAGGAGCCATCCTTGTTGACGCTACGGCCAGGTCCGATCCGGGTGCCGAGGCCCAGGTCATCGCTGAAGAGGAGTCTGCTGAGGTTGGGCAAGGGCGTCATGGCACCTGGAGCTGGAAGAAGATGATGAAATCAAGGATCGGGCGCCGGGACAATGACAAATCGAGAGAGGAGATCAGCCATGACCACCACCCTTGCCTTTGATGTCTACGGAACCCTGATCGACACCCATGGGATCGTCGCCGCCCTGCAGCCCCAGCTCGGCCACCGGGCCATCGATTTCTCGCGTGCCTGGCGGGACAAGCAGCTGGAGTATTCCTTCCGGCGCGGACTGATGAAGCAGTACGAAAGCTTCGCCGTCTGTACCGGCCAGGCCCTGGACCACACCTGCTCCCAGTTCGGCCTTTCCCTGGGCCCTGCGGCGCGGGAAAAGCTCCTGGATGCCTACCGGGCCCTACCTGCCTTCAAGGATGCCCGCGAAGGGCTGGCCCGGGTCCGGGAAGCCGGCTTCAGGCTGTTCGCTTTCTCGAATGGGCCTGCGGAGGCGGTGGGGTCTCTGCTCGCGCAGGCCGGCCTTCGGGACTTCTTCCTGGATGTGGTGAGCGTGGACGAGGTGAAATCCTTCAAGCCGGACCCCGGCGTATACACTCATTTCCTACAGCGGGCCGGCGCCACGGGCGGCGATGCCTGGATGATCTCCAGCAACCCCTTCGATGTGCTCGGCGCCCTTTCGGCGGGAATGCGAGCCGCATGGGTCCAGCGCTCCCCGGAGGCCCTGTTCGACCCCTGGGGTATCGAGCCTACCGTGACCGTCGACAGCCTGTCGGACCTGGTGGCGAGGATCCATCCTTAGGCGGGGATTCGACCTTTAAGCCTGTCGCTCATTTTCAGTCCTCAGCCTGGCCGCACATTCGGGACAGATCCCATGGCTGAAGGCGGCCTTGGTCCTGGGCCCCAGGTAGGCCTCCAGCTCCTGCCAGTACCCCTCATCGTCTCGGATCTTCTTGCACCAGGCGCACACCGGGAGTAGGCCCTCCAGTTCCTTGACATTCTTCAGGGTCAGGTCGAGGTTCTCGTGGAGCGCCTGCTCACGCTGGAAGGCCAGCTTCAGCCTCCCGGTGACCACCGCGACCAGCGAGTAGGACAAGAGATGGTTGAGGGTGTCCCAGATCCGATAGAACTCATGGGTCAGGGGCCGTCCCGAGGCCAGATCCAGGCTGTACCAGCAGCAAGCGGAGAGGAGGGCGAAACCCAGGCCCCGCGCCGTGCCCACGCCCCAGGTCGCGATCAGCACCGGAAGGACATAAAAGGCCGAAAACCCCAGCTCAAAAGGCGTGAAGGCATCCACCGTGGCGACCACAGCGAGCACCGCCACGGCAGTCAAAAAGATCACAGCCGGAGAATGACCTGACTCGGCCCTAGGAGCGCCTGGCGATGTGAGGGACGCGATTCCCATGGTGGATATGCCCCGGGGCAGTCGGGTGGTAGTCAGAGACGCATTCAGCGGGGGCCGAGGCCCTTCGCTTACAGGATCGTGAAGGACGGATTTGGGAGGATGTTGTCAGGGGGATTGTTGTTGATGGATCCCCCATTAGGTCCAGGAACCGTTAGCGTGAGCACATAACCGGATCCAGTAGGAATGCCGGTTGGCACCGTGGTGGTGATCTGGTTGGCACTGACCACCGTGTAAGTGGGCTGCGACGTGCTGCCAGGGGATGAGGCAGGGCCATAGAAAACCAGGGGGGCGGTCGCGCCGATGAAGCCTGAACCCGTGATGGTCACCGTATCCCCAGGATGCATGGTTGCCCCTGCGGCGGGGTCGGTGCTGGAAGTGAAGCTATTAATGGTCGGCACGACGTAAAACGAGGTGCTGGACGAGCTGGTTCCTGCGGAGTTCGTGACCACGATGGGCCCCGTGATGGCACCCGCAGGCACAAAGGCATCGATCTGGCCGTCATTGACCACAGTGAAGACTCCAACCGCCACGCCGCCAATGGTGACGGCGGTGGTGCCGGTGAAGCCGGAGCCGTAGATGAATAGGGAGTTGCCTATGGGTTCCTGGGCAGGCGTGAAGGGCAAGGAAGTAGAGGAGGAGGAAAGGATGGATGGCGAGTTGGTGTGATGACCCGAACACCCCAGAGTAGTGATGCTCAGGGCGCCGCCGATCAGGCAAGGCAGAACGATCCGGTGAACCAAGCCCATGCCGGTCTCCTCAAATAAACAAGTGGGTGTGTGAATCTGAAGGTGCTGCTTCGAACGCATGCGTTCGATTCAGATGAGATTTCCCTGGGAGTCTAGCGGTGCCCGCCAGAGCCCATTCCGCGAGAGAAACCACCCCCGCCATGGTAGCCTCCGCCGCCGTGGTAGCCCCCGCTGCCATGATAGCCCCCATAGGACCGGCTGACACCGTTCCAGCGTCCTCCGCCCCAATAGGCTCGGCCGCCCCCCCCGTAGTAATGGTAGTGGCCGCCGTAGCCGTACCAGTGGCCCAGCCCGACCCCGAACCAACCATAGTATCGAGGGCCCCACAGGCCGAAATAGGGCATGGGACCCCAGCCCCAGAGCCAGGGCGCGACGACCCAGCACCATCCGGCGTCTGGATAGTAGACATACATGTTCGGGGTAGACCCATCCGGCGGCAGGTGCGTGAACTTGTCCCCGTAGGGCATCCACACCCACCCGTACTGCTCCGTGTAGACCCACTGGCCGTCCTCGGCAGGCTTCTGCCGGGAGGTCCCCTGAGGCTGCTCCGAAGGAGGTTTGGGGAGGACCGCCGGGGGCGGAGGAGGCGGGTTGGTGGGAGGCGGCGTGGCCGGATCGACTGCCGAGGGGGCTTGGGAACTGGAGTTGACCGGGGCCTTGTCCGGTTCCTGGGCGACCCCAGCCACGGACAGGTTCGCAAGCGTGGTGATCATGACCAGGGTGCTCTTCAGAGACTTCATGGTGCACCTCCTGCTGCATTAGACACTGGCTGGGCTGGATTGGTTACATCGGTCATGGGCCCGGGCGAAATGAAAACCTCTCTGCATTCAAGGCTGCCGGCAGGTAAGCCTTCTACTCCATTTCAAAGGAGAGGTAAGTCAGCTTCCCCTCCCGTTCGACCTGGAGGGCGGCGGCATCCCCGGCCTTGAGGGCCCGGACGGCCTTCTTGAGGGTTTCCAGGGAATCGATCCGAGTCTGGTTGAGCGCGCGGATGACATCTCCCGCCTGGAGGCCAGAATCGGCTGAGGCCGCGTCTTGGATCCGGGCACCCACCACCACGCCTGGACCACTCCGCAGATGAGGCATGATGCTGCGGATCTGATCATCGATGTCCACACCGATGATGCCGAGTCGTCGGACGAGACCCTGGCCGGACATGGCCAATTCGCCCAGTCGATCGGTGGGACGGGAGGATTCCTTAGCCTGAATTTCCAGCGTGTAGGTTTCATCCCCATGCAACAACTTGAGGGTCACGAGTTTGTCGATGGGGTGGACGAATACGGACCTCATCAGTCCGGGAAGGGTGTAGACAGGCTGCCCATCGAAGGCGTCGATGATATCCCCGGGTTCCACGCCCGCGGCCTTGGCGGCGCCATCCGGATCCACGTCGGAGATGACGACCCCCCAGTCCCGAGGGAGATGGAGGCCCGCCGCCAACTCGGGTGTGACGGGCTGGGGGAAGATCCCGACTTCGATCCGGCGCACATGGCCGTACTTGCGCAGGCTTTCGTAGACGAACTTCACGGTCTCGGCCGGAATGGCAAACCCCAGTCCCTCGCTGCCTCCCGAGCGGGTCAGGATGAAGGCGTTGATGCCCAGGAGAGCACCTTCCGCATCCACCAGCGGACCCCCGCTGTTGCCTGGATTGATGGGGGCATCGGTCTGGATGAAGGCCATCGGAAAGGCATTCTCCACCTGGCGCTCAGCAGCGCTGACGACCCCCATCGTCACCGAACTGTCCAGCCCATTCGGGCTGCCGATGGCGAACACCAGCTCGCCTTGCTTGGCCACGTGCGCTTTCTCCAGGGACAGGACCGGGAGGCCGGTGGCCTCGATCTTCAGCAGGGCCAGGTCGACGTCTGGCTGGCTGCCGATCACCTTGGCGTCGAAGATCCTTCTGCGGGTGGAATCCGTGGCAGAAGGACTGGTGCCTGGAATCGCCGGGAGCATGACGCTGACCCGCTGAGCGCCGTGAATCACATGCTCGTTGGTGAGGATGAAGCCCGAGGCATCCACGATGATCCCCGAGCCGAGGCTGCGCTGGCGTTCGACCACGGCGGCCTCGGTCCGGTTGCCGCCCTCGGACAGGCCGAAACCCACCACCCGGATCTGGACTACCGCCGGGGATACCTGGGCCAGGATCTGGGCCATCTCGGTGTTCAGTTCCTGGATGACACTCCCCCTGGAAGCGCCGCGAACAACGGATTTCGGATGCGGTACGGCCTGCCCCTGGGCTACCACGCAGGCGAATATCCACAAAGGAGATGCCACCGCCTGCCATGTGAACCGGCTCATCGGCCCTCCTCATCCCGAGCATGCGCTGAGCGGCCGGTTAGTTCCAGGTCGCCTGAGGTCATCCCCCCAGGCTTCGCCACTCCCAAAGCACGTTCGCGATCGCCCAACTGCCATGGTGGGCGGCGAGATGGATGAAGGCCGTCCATGGTCCCAGGTCCACCCGGGCGCTGCCACTGTGGCCCTGGACATCCAGCACCCACACATCCGCCTCGGACACGCGATCCCGGACCGCCTTCCCGAGCAGGGACTGGACCCCAATGAGGTGTTGCAGGGCCTCCGAACTGGAAAGGGTTTCCAGCCCCAGGATGTGCTTGGCGAGGCCCGGATGGAGGCAGGCGAACATGGCTTCGGTATTGCCATCGAGCCAAGCCGTGGCCCAGAGCTGGATCACCGCCGCAATGCCCTGGGTAGGAGGGGCCGGATGGAACGACAACGCAGCGGGCCTGAGGGCCGTCTCTTCGGGCACCTCGACCATGCCAAGGGTTCCCACCAACAGCAATGAGGATTTCAAGGTGCCCCGTGGCATGGTGCCCTCCGGTTTCAGGTACAGACCCCGAAACAGGAGTGAGGTTGAGTGGGGACTTGTTCCCCGAAGGCGTGGGCTCAGGCGTCTTCGTCCACCGGAATGACTTGGATGGCGGTGGCCTTCACGAGGGCGGTGATGGAATCCCCCACGCAAAGGTTCAGATCCCTGCAGGCCCAGGTCGTGACCAGGGATTCCAGGGGGAACCCACAGTCCAGGCGCACCCGGGTGAGGGCGCCCCGGACGTCCAGTTCCACGATTCTCGCCGAGAGGTGGTTCCGGGCGCTCATGGGCTGGGTGTCCAGACGTTCCAGGGCCACGCCTTCGCTGCGAATGCAGAGGCGGGCCTGGCTGAAGTCGCCGCCGGGATCGGGCGCGAAGAGCAGGACGCTCCCCACCTCCAGACACAGCAGCCCTTCCCGCCGTCCCACCACTCGGGCCCGGACCACGGATTCAGTGCCAGAGTTGTCCAGCTCCGCGGCGAGGCCCGTCAGCACGTCCTCAGGACGGCCCTCCTCGACGATGCGGCCCGCCTCCATCCGGAGCATGCGATCTCCCAGGCTCAAGGCCTCAGCCCGATCATGGGTCACCAGCAAGGCGGGAATCCCATCGGCCTTCAGCATGGCGCGCAGTTCATGGCGCAACTGCTCCGCCGCCGGCCGATCCAGGGAGGCGAAGGGCTCATCGAGGAGGACCAGCCTCGGCTTGGGCGCCAGGGCCCGGGCCAGGGCCACCCGCTGCTTCTGACCCCCGGAGAGTTCGCCGGGACGCCGGTGCTCCAACCCTGCCAGGCCCACGCGCCGGATCAGTTCCGCCACGCGGCCGGACTGCGCCGTGTCCCTGCCCAGCCCGAACGCGATGTTGGTGGCCACGCTGAGGTGGGGAAAGAGGGCCCCCTCCTGGAAGACGTAGCCCACCCGCCGCCGGTGGGCAGGCAATTCCCGCGATCCCCGGAACCAGGCCGTGCCATCCAGGCTGATCTGTCCCCCATCGGGCCTTTCCAAGCCGGAGATCAGCCTCAACAGCGTCGTCTTGCCGCAACCTGAGGGACCGAACAGCATCGTGATCCCGAAGTGGTCCAGATCCACCTCCAAGGCGGCCTGGATCAACGGGCCGTTTGCGAACTGCCTCTGGACATCCACTGTCAATTTCATCGCGGCTCCCGGGCCCGGAGCCAGGCGGTGGAGAGCAGCACGAGGAAGGCGAAGGAAAGCAGCGCGAAGGCGGTGTGGTGGGCCGCCTCCATGTCGAAGGCCTGGACCTGGTCGAAGAGGGCGATGGACAGCGTGCGGGTGCGGCCGGGCAGGTTGCCGCCCACCATCAGGACCACACCGAATTCACCCATGCCATGGGCGAAGGCAAGGATGGCGCCCGCCAGGAGTCCGCGCCAGGACAGCGGCAGGGCCACCCGGAGGTAGGTGCTGATCCGTCCGTGCCCCAGGGTGGACGAGGCCTCCAGCAGGCGCCGGTCCACGCTCCCCAGGGACGCGACCAGGGGCTGCAGGAAGAAGGGCAGGTTGATCAGCAGGGTGGCGATCAGCAGCCCGGAGAACGAGAACACCAGCGTGCCGCCGCCTGTGACAAAGCCCCAGGCCTGGCCCAGGGGACTGCGGGGCCCGAAGGACTGGAGCAGGTAGAAGCCCAGCACGGTGGGAGGCAGCACCAGCGGCATGAGCAGGGCCGCTTCCAGGACCTCCTTGCCCCGGAACCGACCGTAGGCCAGGGGCCAGGCCAGAGCGATGCCCAGGGGCACCAGCAGGGCCACCGCGCTCAGGGCCAGCCTCACGCTGAGCGCGGCGGCGCTCCAGTCCATCCATGGGGCGGCAGGGTTCATGCGATCGAACCGGAAAATTGCATCATGGTGCCCCGAAGCCCAGCCTGGCAAGCGTGGCCTGGGCTTCGGAACTCAGGAGGTAGGCCCGGAAGGCCGCCGCCAGAGCGGGCTGAGCGCTGCGCTTGAGGAGGACGCCGCACTGCTTCTGCACCGGGTAGAGGTCCTGGGGCACGGTCCAGGCCAGACCTCCGACCAGGACCGGCGCGAGTACCTGAGGCGAGCTGATGAAGCCCGCTTCGGCGGCCCCGGTCTGGAGATACTGGGCGGCCTGGGCGATGTTTTCCCCGAAGACGAGCTTCGCCTTCACGGCCTCGTAGAGCCCGGCCGCCTTCAGCGCCGTCTCGGCGCTGCGGCCGAAGGGCGCGAGGGCCGGGTTGCCCATGGAGACCCGCTTCACCGCAGGATCGAGCAGCACCCTGAGGCCATCCTTGTCCGGAGCCAGCCCGAGATCCCTGCGGACCCACAGCACGAGGCGTCCCGTGGCGTAGGGGAAGCTCGGTCCCGAGACAAGCCCTGCGGCCACCAGCCTGGCGGGGAAATCCGCATCCGCGGCCAGGAACACATCGAAGGGAGCACCCTGCTGGATCTGGGCCACCAGACTGCCCGAGGCGCCCAGGCTCACCTGCAGCCTAGTCCCCGGATGCCTGGCCTCGAAGGCGGGTCCCAGGACATCCATGGCCGTCTTCAGATTCGCCGCCGCCGCGATCGTCAGCGTCTGACCTTGGTGGGCCTGAACGGAGGAGAGCGCGACCAGGATGAGCAACAGTAATATGTAGGGGAACCGCCACCGCATGAAACACTCCTGGAGAACGCGAACGGAATCGATTTTGAAGGTCCCTAGACCACACCGAGGATGACGCTGGACGCCTTGAAGAGGGCGCAGGCATGGGACCCCACGCTAAGCCCCAAATCTGAAGCGCTGTCATGCGTAATGACGGCACTGATGGAATTCCCTTCTCCCAGGTCCACGTTGATCTCGGCATTGACGGGGCCATCAATGATCTTGATGACGGAGCCACAAAGGAGGTTGCGGGCGCTGACCTTGAGGGTGTGCAGATCGGTTCCGAGGATGACGGAACTGGCCTTCACAATGGCATAGGCCTCCTTGCCCAGTTCCAATCCCAGCCCATCGACACTGGCCACCGTCACGGTCGCGGTAATGACTGCCCCGCCCTTCAGGGTCAGGACCACCATGGCGTTGACCGCGCCGCGCGTGATTTTCGTGACCGTGCCCGAAAAAATATTCCGGGCGCTGACCTTCAAAGAGATCCGACGGAGGAATGCATAAAGTTGGTCTCCCGCCTCGATGCGGCTGCTGATGTTCTCTAGAAACCGCCGATGTTCCTCGTCGAAGATATGGAACTGCTTGACCACGTTCAAACCCGCCTGCGTGAGGGCAGTTCCCCCACCTCCCTTGCCGCCGACACTGCGTTCCACCAGGGGTTTGTCCGCCAGATTGTTCATGAGATCCACCTGATCCCAGGCGGTCTTGTAGCTGATCCCGACGGCCTTGGCGGCCTTGGTGATGCTGCCCAGTTCGCCGATCTTCTCCAGCAGGGCGATGCGCTCCTCCGCGAAGACCTTCTGCCCTGATCTCTCCAGCCAAACGGAGCCGGTGAGTTCCATGGGGTTCTTGTCTTTGCGTTTCAACGTGGCCGCTCCTGGCATCCAGTCATGGTCTCAGAGATTTCCCCCTTTGCAGGTCGTTATATATACTATTATATATCGAAATCGGGAAACCCCCGGTGCTCAAGAAGGTGCCAAGACCGAGCCTGATTGCCCGCAGCCGACAACCCTCCTCCTTCCACTCACCGGCCCAGAAGGGCCCCATCTCCCGGAGCACATTCATGGGCAAGTCCTCCAAGATCCTGCTGGCGCTTTGCGCCAGTTTCCCCCTGATGGCCCAGGCCCCCAGCCTGACCTTCTACGGCGTCCTCGATGCCGGGGTCGCGCACCTTTCCCACACGCTCGACTTCGACTCCTACCACCCCGTGTCGGTCAATCCCTTCCCATCGAAGGGACCCGGCTCTGCGACTGGCATGTTCAACGGCGGTCTCTCCCAGACCCGCATCGGCGTCAAGGGCAGTACTGACCTTGGCGACGACTGGAAGGCCCTGTTCACCCTGGAGAGCGCCATCGACATCCCCAGCGGAAACGTGAGCAACGCCGCCATCGGCAACGCCCAGTCCAAGACCGTCAGCAACACCATTGCCAACAACGTGGGCATGTACATGACCGCGGATTCGGCCATCAGCGGCCAGCTCTTCAACCGCGGCGCCTATTTCGGCGTCTCCCATCCCACCTACGGCACGCTGACCATCGGCCGCCAGCAGAGCCTGATGCTGGATGCCATCCCTGGCTACGATGCCCTCGGCGGCGCCCAGCTCTTCACCCCCATCGGGTTCTCCGGCACCTATGGCGGCGGCGGTGCCACGGACAACAGCCGGGTCGACGACGCCATCAAGTACCGGATCAAGGCCGGGGACTTCAACCTGTCGATGCTCTACAAAGTCAGCGGCGTGTCCGGATCCTCCAGCGCCAGGGGGGCTAACCAGATCAGCCTCACCTACGAGCACGGTGCTTTCGGCATCCTTGCCGCCTACCAGACCTACAAGGACGCCTTCAGCATGGGCACGCCGAACGGAACCACCCAGCCCCTGGGCACCTTGGCTCTCACCGCCTTCGACAACAAGTCCATCTGGTTGGGCGCCCGCTACAAGGCCGGCCCTGTGCTGATCACCGCCGGCTACCAGAAGTTGGCCTTCACCAACCCCAGCGATCCCATCGAGGCTGCGGGCACGACCAGCTACTACGGCCAGGTGGTGAGCGCCGTGAACGTCATGCCCTACACCCTCAACGGCTCAGGCCGGGAGAAGGACCAGAACATCTGGTGGCTGGGCGCCGCCTGGGAAGTCACTCCCGCGTTCAGCGTAGCCGCCAGCTACTACGACCTGAGCCAGGATGACTGGTCCCAGGGCTCCATCCTGACTGCCGACGCCGGGAAGAAGTCAGGCACCCAGAAGTACACGTCCCTGCTCCTGGACTACAAGTTCACCCGGGCTTTCGACGTCTACCTGGCCTGCATGTCCAGCAAGTATGCCGATGCGCTGGCCGTGGGCTACGTCAACCCCACCAACCTGGTCACCGGCCTCGGCATGCGCTACAAGTTCTAGCCTGAACGAAGAGCCCGGTATCGCATCTGAGGCGCCCGTTGAACCATTTCGATAGCAAGGCCCAAGACTGGGAACGCGATCCCATGAAATTGGAACGCGCCCTCGTGGCAGGCCGTGCCATCGCCGGTGTGGTGCCGGTGGGGGGACAACGGATTCTCGACTATGGATGCGGTACCGGGCTTCTGGGCTTCGCCCTGCAGCCCCAGGCGGCCCACGTCACCCTTGCAGATGCCTCCGATGGCATGCTCGGGGTGGTTCGCGAAAAGATCACGGCTTCAGGGGTGGCGAACGTGACGCCCCTGCGGCTGGACCTGCAGGTGGACCCTCTCCCCAAGGAGCGGTTCGGCCTGGTCTGCAGTCTCCTGGCCCTGCACCACATCCCGGATACCCTGGACCTCCTGAGGAAATTCCACACCCTGTTGGAGTCGGGGGGCTGGGTGGCGCTGCTGGATCTGGACCGGGAAGACGGTTCCTTCCATGGGCCGGAGGTGGAGGTCCACAGGGGCTTTGACCGCGGAACCTTCCGGGCNNGGCCGGTACCCGGTGTTTCTCGCGGTGGCCCGGAAGGACTGAGCCCAGCGAACGATCAGCTTCATCCATGGAAGGAGCCCGAATGCGTCATCCCTACCTGCATCACCTGCTCCTGCCTGCGATGGTCCTGTGGATGAGCGTTGCCGGCGTGAAGGCCCAGGAGGTCCACAAGCTGTCGCCTGCGTCCTTGACAGGATTGACGCTTACCACCGCGCGGGTCGAGGTCCATGGAACCAAAGAGCAGACCGTCTACGAGGGAGTCTCCCTCGGCGATCTGGCCCGGAAGCTCGGCGCGCCGGCGGGAGAGGCCATCCGCGGGGCCAAGCTTTCGATCGTGGTCGTCGTCAAGGCCGCCGATGGCTACCAAGCGGTCTTTGCCTTGCCGGAGCTCGACCCCCTCTTCAGCAAAAAGGTCGTGCTCCTGGCGGATCGCCGGGATGGCGGGCCGCTCTCGGCCAAGGAAGGCCCCTACCGTCTGGTGGTGCCCGATGAAGCCCGCCAGGCCCGCTGGGTTCGCCAGGTCATTTCCATCGAACTGAGAACCTTGCCATGATCGCGACGCATGCGATCGACTGAGGTACCGCCCGCGAATGCGCGACCTGATTCAGTCGACGCCGATCATGATGGTAGAAGCCTTGACGATGGCATAGGCGACTCCGCCTTCCGCCAGGCCCAGGGAATTCACGGACTGGTTCGTGATAACCGCCGCGATCTGCTGACCGCCATCCAGGGTCAGGATCACTTCCGCATTGACCGGCCCATGGGTGATCTTCGTGACCTTGCCCTTGAGCTGGTTGCGTGCGCTGATTTTCATGGAGCCTCCACGGAACGGATGTTGTTGCTACCTGAACATACTCCAGCCTCCCAATCCATCAAGGGACTGAAGGGGTGGCTCAAAGCGAACCCAGAAACGCCTCCACCCGCTCCCAGTCCCGCGTGAGGGGAAAGGGCGGCAGGGCGGCACGCACCTGGGCAGCGTAGCGTTTCCCCAGGCGGTCCTCGCTGGGCAGCATCAGGCGGGGGTCCAGCACGGCCACCACGCCGCGGTCGGTGCGGGTGCGGATGAGGCGGCCGATGCCCTGCTTCAGCTTGAGCGTCATCTGGGGCACTTGGATGCCGATGAAGCCGAGGCCGTCCCGCTGGGCGTCCGCCTCGCGGATGCGGGCCTGGAGCACGGGGTCGTCCGGGGGCGCGAAGGGCAGCGCCGACACCACCACGAGGCTGAGTGCTTCGCCGGGCAGGTCCACCCCCTGCCAGAAGCTGGCGAGGCCCAGCAGCGCCGCCGCGGGCGTGGCCCGGAACCGGTCCAGCAGCTGCGTGCGCGACAGTCCGTCGCCCTGCACGAAGAACGTGATCTCCGGCAGCGCGGCCTCCAGGCGGGGCCGGAAGGCCGCCAGCATCTTGCGGCTGGTGAAGAGCAGCAGGGCCCGGCCCCGGCTGGCCCGCAGCATGCGCTCCATGGCATCGAGCGAGGCCTCGACCCAGGCCGGATCGCCCACCCCGCCGCCGCTGCCGGGACGACGCTCCGGCAGGTCCGGCGGCACGAAGAGCAGGCCCTGGGCCTCGAAATCGAAGGGGCTCTCCACATGCTCGGCGGCCTCCACCTCGGGCTTCGTGAAGCCCAGGCGCAGGCCCAGGCCGTTGAAGCCGCGCCCGTCCCGCAGGGTGGCGCTGGTGAGGATGACGCTTTCAAAGCCGCGCCGCACATGCTGGTGGAAGAAGGGGCGCACATCCACGGGATTCGACTTGAAGTGCACCAGGTTGGGGCCCTCGCGGTTCAGCGTGGACACCCAGCCTTCGGGCTGGGCAAATATTTGCTCCATGCGCGAGAAGGCCGTGCCCACGCGCTCCGCGAGCCGCATCCACTGGGGATTCTCGGGGTCGGCGGCGGCCAGGCGCCGGGCCTCCAGGCGCAGGGGATGGCCCGCCTCCACCCAGGCCCCCACGGCATCGGCCAGGGCCTTCATCTCGGGCCCGGGGCTCAGGAGGGGCAGCACGCCGCCCGCCAGGGGCACCCAGGACAGGATGTCGCCCCAGGCCCGTTCCCAGGGCTCCAGCAGGCCTGCGAGCCCAGCCCCGCGATCCCGCGCCGCGTCGCGGAGATCCGTGAAGAGCAGGTTCATGGCCCGGCTCGACCAGGCCTCGCAGCAGCTTTCCGTGAGCTGCTCCTCCAGGTCGTGGGCCTCGTCCAGGATGAGCACCGGCGCGTCCGGCAGCACCTGGCCGAAGGCGGATTCCCGCAGCACGCGATCCGCCAGGAGCAGGGCATGGTTCACGATGATGAGGTCGGCCTCGATCACCTCCGCCCGCAGCTTCGTGAGGTAGCAGTCCTCGAAGCGGGGACACTGGCGGCCCGTGCAGCGCTCGGCGCGGGCGTTGATCTTGTCCCAGAGGGGCGACTCGCCTTCGCCGAAGCGGCCCAGGCCCTCACGGTCGCCGTCCTGGGTCTCCAGGGTCCAGCGCTGGAGGGCCAGCCAAAGCTGCTGGTCGGCCCGGGTGAACTCCAGTTGAGCGTCGGTGGACACCGCCTCCCAGGCCGTGCGGCAGAGGTAGTTGGCGCGGCCCTTGGCGAGCACGGCCTTGATGGGGCGGCCGAGCATGCCCGCGGCCCGGGGCACGTCCTCCTCCAGCAACTGCCGCTGCAGTTGCTTGGTGCGCGTGGCCACCAGAATGGGGTGGCGGCCCGCATCCAGGGCCGGGATCAGGTAGCCCAGGCTCTTCCCCGTGCCTGTGCCGGCCTCCACGGCCTGGATCACCGCCTCGGGCTTCGCCTCGGGATCCGAGCCGGCATCCCGCCAGCGCTGGAATCGGGCGGTCCCGTCCAATACGGTGTTGTACACCAGCTCCGCCATGCGCCGCTGGCCGGGCCGGTCCTCCGCCTCGGGGAAGGAGGCGAAGATCCGTCCCTCCGGCGGGGCGAAGTAGCGGTCCATGGGGTGCGCCATCCGCCTAGTTTGCGCGATGGGCGGAAAAAGAGCGAATCGGATTGTGAGATGAGCCAATCCTTCGGCGTCTTCCCTGGGATTCCGCGGCTTCAGGGATCAGCAAAGCCCCGAGGAAGGCACATCACTTGTGGTAGTCCTTCCCCCGGATGATGGTGAAGGCGCGATACAGCTGCTCCAGGAACATCACGCGGGTGAGTTCGTGGGGGAAGGTCATGGGCGACAGGCTCATCTGTTCCCGGATCTCTTTTTTGAATTCGGGATCAAAGCCGTGGCTGCTGCCCAGGACAAAGGCCAGCCGTTCGCCGCGGTTCATGCGCTCCACCAGCCACTGGGCCAGACCCTCGCTGTCCCGGAGCTTCCCCTCCGGCGTGAGCAGCACCGGGCACTGCACTGCCGCCAGCTTCGGCCGCAGCCGCTCGGCCTCGTCCTTCAGCTGCCGCAGGGGATCCCCCTTGCCTTCGGGCAACTCCGTCACCTCCATCCGGGCGTAGGGGCGGAGCATGTCGAGGTAATGCCGCTCCAGCCCCCGGCAGGGCTCCAGGCGGAGTCTGCCGATGGCGAGGACCGAAATGGGATACATGATCCCATTGTGATCAATTTCCCTTGGCAGCGCCCGGGGAAGACTTCACCATCCAGGCATCCTGATCTTTCGGAGGACCCCATGCGCCGTTCCCTCATGCTGCCCCTCGCCTGCCTGCTCCTGGTGCCCGCCTACGTCGGGTGCGGCGGAGATGAGGTCCCCGCCACCGCCCCCGGCCCCGCGAAGGAGCCCGCCGACATCCTCTACAGCCTTCAGTACATGGCCGTGCGCAAGGACTACCACCAGGCCGCGGTGGTCGCACCCATCACCCCGGACATCGTCTATCCCGGGGCCATGCACTTCCACCAGGACGCCAAGGCCATGGGCCTGGAACTCACCCCTGAGGAGATCAAGGGGCTGGGCATCGAGCACCTGGCGGCCAAGCTGGATAGCCTGCCGGGCGGACCCTCCGATGACTACCCCATCAAGGACGCCCGTCTAGCCTTCGACGCCGGCATCTACCGTCTGGCGAAGGGCCTCACCGCCAAGAGTTGGGGCAAGATGAAGCACATGGGCATCACGGACAACGTCGCCGCCCGCATGTATGGCTCCCAGACCATCGTGAAGGACATGGCCCTCGGCTTCGGCGACAGCAAGATCCTTACGGTCAGCTGCATCAAGAAGCCCGATGGCAACTGGGGCATCTCCTTCATGCGCTACGAGGTCAACCTCAAGAGTCTGAAGCAGGATTGAGTTCGGTCTCCCACCGTGATTGCATACCTGCTCGGATCGCTGCGCGATCCGAGGTAGAAAAAGGGCCCGCGCTGCGGGCCCTTTTCATGGAATGCTTTTTCTAACTCGGGCCGCGCATGCGGCCCGAGCAGCCTCCGGATCTCCCGTGAAAATCCTCGCCCACTACACCCTCACGCCCGCGGAGGCCCTGTCGGGCACCCGGACCTTCAAGCGGTCCTGGTACGCGGTGTCCGTGGGGTCGGGCGTGCTCCTGGTCCTGCTCGGCATCACCAGCCTGCTGGTGCCCCAGGGAGAACGGGGCTTGGGTGTGTTCATGATCTTCAATGGCCTGCTCTTCGCGGTGCTGCCCGAATCCGTCCTCCGCTGGGCCCGCCTGCGCCGGGGTTCCCGGGCCTACTCGCCCATGGAAGTGCAGCTGGATGACGAAGGCCTCACCCTGCGCACCGAAGCCAGCGAGGGTGGCCTGCCCTGGGCCTCCTTCGCCGCGATCCAGCGGCGCAGCGGATTCTGGATCTTCCGCATCAGCCGCTCCCAGGCCCTGCTCATCCCCGAACGCGCCATGGATGCCGCAGCCGATTCCGAGCTGGAGGCTTTCCTGCGCGAGCGGAAGCTGCTGAAGGGATGAACCTCGCCGGCTCTGTGGAACTCGCCGCCCAAACCCTGCTGGGCAAGCTGCTGGTCCATGGAGACGTCACCCTGCGAATCACGGAAGTCGAGGCCTATGGCGGGCCGGAGGACAGCGCCAGCCATGCGCGCCACGGCCCCACCGCCCGCAACGCGGTCATGTGGGGCCCGCCGGGCCGGGCCTACCTCTACTTCTGCTACGGCATGCACTGGATGCTGAACGTGGTGACGGGCCCCGAAGGCGTGGCCATGGCGGTGCTCGTCCGCGGCGCGGAGGTGGTGGCGGGACTGGACACCGTGCTGGGCCGCCGGAAGGCCGTGAAGGCCACGCCCCAGCTCTGCGCGGGGCCCGGCAAGGTGGCCCAGGCCCTGGGCCTGGACGGGGCCTTCGACGGCCATGACCTCCTGGCTCCCGGCGGCCTGGAACTGCGCGAGGGACCGCCACCGCCCAGGATCATGGCGGGGCCCCGCCTGGGCATCGCCTTCGCCACGGCCGAGGATCAGATCCGTCCCTGGCGCTTCGCGGATGGCGACAGTCAGGCGGTCCTCCACGGGAAATTCCTCCAACCCCTCTGAACCTGTCTATGCTTCCCTCCTGGAGGCCGCCATGCCCTACGTCAACATCCGCATCACCCGCGACGGGGCCACCGCCGAACAGAAGGCGACCCTCATCAAGGGGGCGACCCAGCTCCTGGTGGATGTCCTCGGCAAGAACCCCCAGACCACGGTGGTGGTCATCGACGAAGTGGACATGGACAACTGGGGCATCGGCGGCGAGACCGTCACCGCCCGCAAGAAGCAGGGGAAGTAGAGCACCTAACAAAACCCGACGATGCCGCGANNCCGCAGGGCAACGTGGTTCGTTGTTCAAGGGGCCTGACGCCGCGGGGCGTCCGGATGGCTTCATCCCTCCGGGCGGGGGGTTTTGTTAGGCGCTCTCAGCCCCGCTCCTTGTGCAAGAGGGCCCGGCCCCGCATACTCAGGATCCGCTCGATTCGCGCCCTCGCGGGGGCACGACAGGACGGTCACCTCACCAGGTGAATCGTACACAACGGGGGTGACCGGTTTCGACAGGTCGTGATCCGGGTGCACGGTGCAGGCGGGGGTTGGACGGATGGCCCCCTTATCAATCCGCCCACATCAAACTGCCAACGATAACTTCGAACTGGCTCTCGCTGCCTAGGGCAACCTAGGCTCCGAGCGAGTCCTCGGGATCTCTGGGTACCGGGCTCGTTAAACCTCTAAAGGGGTGGCTTCGGCCTGCCTGACAGGGGCACCAGATAGGCTGCCGCGACGCCCCCTGACGGCGGCCGAGATCAGGGAGCAAACGTCCTGAGCGGCTCGTCCGTTCCCCGCCAGGAGGTTTCAAGAGCGGAACAAGCCTGTGGAAGAGCCGCCATTCGGCATGTCTTGGACGTGGGTTCGACTCCCACCACCTCCACCAAGCAAAAGCCCCCGCGCTGCGGGGGTTGTTGTGTCGCGGAACCATAGTTTGGCCGTTTGGCCAAACTATGGTTCTTTCTGCTCGCGGACAAACTATGGTTCACTGGCCAACCCAATCAACCAAGCGACCGCAGCAAAATCACCTTGCCGATAGACTTTCTACTAATAAGGCTATCAATTACGATGGCAACCGTGACCCATAAGTTGGTCTAAGGCCTTTTCACATGCATGCTGGCACGCTTCCTTCATCTCAGGTGAAAAGATGGCAAAACTCCCCCGAAGGCAGGCTTGGACTTTTCGTCTTGAGGGATAGATTCCATGAGAAACAAGCTGTTCCACGATAGTTCGGATTAATGCCATTCGACGTTTATGCTGTTGTTCTTTCATTTCACGAATCCACCTTGTTCTTAGTGAAATTAAGGCGGCTGATTCTCTGGGGAACCTTTGGATTATTGAACGTCGATCTACTGAGTAAGCACGAGCAATCGACGCAATGCTTGATATGGGGCCCCGGTTGATCTCGGTAGGGCATTTGAGTTGTTCTCGAATAGCCTCCCAATCTTTAAGCGTTTTTACTCTATAGGTACGAGTTATAGGCAGTCCTAGTCTTCCTTGTAATGATGTTGATTCACTATTTCCAGTGATAACATCGCGAATTCGGCATCCGAAGGCCTCTGCAATTACATGGACATTTGAAAGGCTTGGCAAATAGGACTCGTGAAGCCAACCATGGATCATCCCTTTCGGCATTGATAAGTACCGAGCGAGAGCAGCTTGATTCCCATCCATGTATTTTTCAGCCACCCCTTTTAAAAATTTGGGGAGTCCAGTCTGGTTTGGATTTTTAGATTTTGCATGAAAAAAATCGGAAGCGAGAAGATCTCTCACCTGTCTAGCTTTAGAAATCTCTATTGCGCTGGCAGCTTCACCTGATGATTGACTGTTCTGCCCGAGATTGATTCCGCATTGATTGCAAATGTTTGGCAGATGTTTCCGCTTCTTGGTAGTCCTATTGATCACGTCTTCACAGACACACCTTGTGACCAGAGGAACCTCATGAAGAGGGCATGCCGTAACAAGGCCGATCTGCCAGAGAAGAGGAAGATAGGGTAAACCAGACCCTTGTCGTGAGTGATCGTTATGCCCTCAACCATGCCCTTGAGATGCTTGTCACACCACTGGACCTTTTCGGTCCATGCGCTCGGTTTGCTCGCAGGTCCCTTGGTAAGAACAACGATCCGGAAGTCGAAGTTCTTGACCAACTCAAGGACATCCCATCCGAGCTTGAAGCGCTCAAGGCCAAGCCACCACCCTACCTGCGAGGTGATCATGTGCCTTCGCGCCTCGATATGGGGCGGCAAGTCACCGTAGATTGCCATCACGGGCCGATCTCCTGGCGAGGCGATTCTGAGCAGGTCCGCCATCAGCTTGCTGTCGTAGTCCGCCAGGGTTCCATCCATGTCAAACAAGGCAATCGGCCTGTAACCCATGTGGGCTTCCTTTCAGCTGATAATCGTGGCTCGATTTTTTGGACATTTATTGACCAATCGTCCGACCGATAATCGTATTCCCCATTGCAGCGATGGGCGGACCCTCTTTCCCTTAGCCTTGAGTTCGAACATCACTAAGAATTTGGTCCCCTCCTTTTTAAAAACTATGCCCATTCGAGCCAATGTGCCAAGTAGGTTTCTGTTTAAGGGCGGAATTCCGCCGGTTAAATCTCAAAACCACTCTTTCATCTCTCTCTGACGGACAATCATCAGCACCTTCCATGTAATATCGAAGCCCGTCGAGTCGATGGAATCATCATGCATCCTATGAATAGCTCAATCCAAGCGATGACACTAGGTGGCATTAGGCGACAAGGATAAGCAATGAATTGGACATCCCTTGACTATTGGTCCGACCAATAATCGTCTTCCCCATCGCATGGATTGACGGGCCCCCTTTTCCCATAGGATCGTATGCGCCTGGTTTGCATCTCAGACACTCACATGGCCCACAAGGGCTTCAGCATTCCCGATGGAAATGTACTCATCCATGCGGGTGACGCTACTAGCAGCGGCACTCCTGATGAAGTGGATAGGTTTCTTGGCTGGCTCGCCGCCCAGCCTCATCCCCACAAGATTCTCATCGCCGGGAACCATGACTGGCTTTTCCAACGGGATCCCGATCTGGCGAGGCTTCTTCTGGAGAAGCACCAAGGCCGGGGCATCCACTACCTCGAAGATTCCGGCATGGAGATCGAGGACGTCAGGTTCTGGGGTAGCCCGTGGCAGCCGTGGTTCTTGGATTGGGCCTTCAACCTGCCCCGGAGGGGTGATCGACTCCGGGAGGTCTGGAACCGGATTCCTCTCGATACCGATGTACTGATTACCCATGGCCCGCCTTTCGGAATCCTGGACCAGGTGCATGGGGGTGAACACCTCGGATGCGAGGAGATGAAGATCCGCCTGAGGGCCGTGAAACCTCGGGTCCATATCTTCGGGCACATCCACGATGGCTACGGCGCGGCTCAGTCGAAGGTCACCACCTTCATCAACGCCTGCACCTCTACGGAAGCCTATCAAGCCCTGAACCGCCCCATCGTCGTAGACCTGTCTGCCACGGGCGCGATTGTCCATGGGATCGAAGTGAGCCCGAGGAAGGCGCGCCTAGAGAAAGTGGCGGCGATGGCCGAAGCGGCCGAGGCTGGCCCCATGCAGAAGGCCGAGACATGGTTTCCGGAAGCCCACCTCGCCGCCATGAAGGAGATGGCAGACCTCCGCGGGTTGTCCACGGAGTCCCTCATCCAGAACTATGCCCTACGTGGACTGCATTCGGACGTGGCGAAGCATTTGCGAGCAGAAGGCAAACCCGGCAACCGTACCGTTCCTTTCCTGAGGATCGACGATGAAGCCTGAACAACGGTCTCCTGCTGAACTGCTCGCTCATCTTCTGACAACGGACTATGGCGGCGTGAAACATAAACGCGCCTGTCTCATCCGTCTCTTACATGATCCAGAACTGATCCGGAAGGCGCTGGATATCTTGGAGGGGCCTCGATGAAGTCGCCGAAAGTAACGCTCCACTTATCTAAGCGACAGCTGCAAAAGCACTTCTACCACTCCCTCAGGGTCGTCAGAAGGGGAACCTGTATCCAGATTTGTGAGTCACGCCGAAAACCCGACCCCATCGCGATGATGGTCCCCCATGACTGGTATGTAGAGGCGGTAGGTTTGGATGCTTGGCCCACGAAGGAAGACGGGGTCTTTCGCATCGCTACTTCCAATAAGTTCGATGAGGAGGTTCTGGCTGGGATGGTCGCAGAGGGTATGACCCGCGAGGGGGCCTTGATCACACTGCTGGAGGAAGGACTGAAAATCGCAGGGTACCCAGCCCTTGAAAACCGGGAGAAAGAGGGAACGGAGACCCCACCCATCAGCGGTTCACGCCCTCAGGGAAGGCCTCCCCAATGACCCGCAAATCCAAGCCCCACAAACCTCCCCGCAAGGTCGCCCCTGGGTGGCCAATAGAGTGGCTATCGGCCATGGAGTCCATTCATCTCTCCGAGGAGGATGCTCTGGCGTTCGCCGAGGCCATCGAACGCCAACCCACCATCTCCCAGCCCCTGGCCCGAGCAACACGCCGATCCCAACGACTCTCCGAGACCCGTTGGTGCCTCTGGGTGGATTCCCGAGGGCGCATTACCATCCCGAAAGCCCTCTGTGAAAGTGAAGATTGGCGGGGTAGCGATGCCATCGGGTTCGAGCTACTCGGGGATACACCTGGATTCATCATGCACAACCTCTCCCGCGACCTCCGCCGGGCACTCGCCGAGTTAGAGACGCTCCGTCAGGTACGGCCACGGTCAGCGGAGGCCAAACGCGTGGCCAAACTCGGCCGAATCGTCGCGGCCATTGCTGATCATCTCTACCCTATTGACCAGGCCAAGGCATCTTCGGTTTCAGCCAAACAGTCATTTGCCCGCGATCAGGCCGAGCAACGCGTTCGGCGCGATGGTGCCAAAGATCCCGTAGACGTGATCCTCGCGGCCTTAGAGGTTAGGCGAGCCATGCACGAGGCCTTCCCATGAACAAGCGAACATTGAAAGATGCCATCGCCGAGATCGAACGGCTTCAGGAATCGCTGAGAAACATCACGGAGGCTGCGACTGGACAGCGAACAGACATGTCAGAGGCCAGCGTGATTGCCACCATCAAGGTTTTACAGCTCCGCATCGCCCAGCTCAACCGCCTCATTGCGATCGATGACCGTGGCGAACCCATCGACCAAGCTCGTTACGACGCGCTGCTCATCGAACTGCACCGGCTGAGACACCAGTGAAAGGGCCTGGACGACTTCCGAAACTGAAGAGGCTTTACGGGGAGGCCCATCGACCTCTGAGGACGTCCTGCAGGGGCGAGATGCTCCCCGGGTTCTTCCGCTTCCATTAGCAACCCACGTGATCTGGACAATGAACTCAGTCTACGAAGTCGACCGCACACTCGGGGAGGTCCGTCGTTTAGGAGGTGTCTACTCACCAACCGAACGGGTTGGCCTGGGATGGAAGCCCTACATGTCCATCAAGGTAGTGGTAGGGCGTCCCGCTCTGATCTGTTGGGTCACGCAGGATGGGATTACCCGAGCGACTGAAACCTCTGTTGTCCAGGCGATTGAGTCGCTATGCGTAGAAGGGGATCTGACATGAACATTCGAGAAAGGGATCCCAGCCCTGTCGATGAGTCGATCGACTACATCAACGCCGCCCCTCATGGGGGCGACGACAAGGCACTCTCCACCATACAGGTTCTGCGCCGCGGTGCCAAAAGCCTGGAGCGATCAGGCGTGGCCCCACTGCTGAGACGGGCCAGGCTCTTGAGAGTGGGCGCCCTCCCCGAAATGCCCATCGACCTCAGGCTTGAATTCGGAAGGCTGAAGCTATGAGCAGAATCGAGCAGAGCCAGTGGATCTACGATCTAACCGCGCGCTTCGACGCCCTGTTTCTCCACGAAATAAGGTTTCAACTAGATGTCGGTGACGGGTGGAGGCCGATTGTGGAAGGGCTCGTGGAGGGCCTAGCGGCGTTGAATCTGCCCGACTTTAAAATCGCGCAGATTAAACAGAAATTCAACGAGCTACGGTGCTACACAGAGGGAGAAGAAAACCCTGACGTCACCGCGATCATTGCACATGCTAAAGAGCTGGCCGCGCTCACCTGCGAGAGCTGTGGATACCCCATTGGTCATCGCCGCTGCCGTCAGTACCTGAGGGGGCACGCGCGTGCGGTCTTCGATTCGTTCGGGGACACGGGCTTCAATGTGGACGAGAACGGCATCCTTTGGTGTCATCGGCCTGGAAGCGTGTTTCGTGCGTATCCAGGTGATTGGGTCTTGGGGTTCCCCGATGGCACATTACGGCTTGCACCATGGCGGCAATGACCGCCAGGGTCCGTGCGGGCCAGATCCTTCGCCACTTGGCATTGCTCTGTGATGTCTGCTGGATTGCCCATGACTACCTCGGGAGGCTCGCGTTGCCTTGGCTTCTGTCGCCGAATATCAGGACCAGGGATTTGAACGCTGATCTGCGTGGCATCACGGCCATCCGGTGCCAACTCCAGGCCGCTCATCGGGGGCGGCCTGGGTTTGGGGACTGGCTGCTGCGGCAGAAATGACGATGAAGTAGGTTCACCTATTGAGCAGACGCCCCACAGGACCCTTGAGCAACGAAGGACAACCATGTCTACTACAAACGAAAATTCAGGGGCCCCAATTCCCATAGGGAAGGCTGTTCGCGCTACGAAGAACGTCCCGGTTTACCTTTTTCTCGGAGGTTGGGGAGATGGATGGGATCTACTCCATGCCGGTGCATTGATCTACCTGGTACAGATTGAGGGAGACTTGATTCGGTTCTTGGCTGGACCCGAACCTCCAGAAACTCCCGAAACGTTCCGTGAGGGGGGGCTGATCCACATCAGTCGGATCCCTGATTTTGAGGAATTCTAAGTGAATGTGACTGGGTGAAGTTCGCATATGAATAGACGTGCCATCACTGAGCTAGATTTTTCTGCATTCCGGAAGGAGTTTCCGATCCTGTTCGGGGGTCATATGGCCGACGAACCTGCCATTGGCCAAGGGTGGTTCTACCTCATGTGGGATCTCTGCGTGGACCTGGAAGCGATCGCCCGTCAGCGCGTTGAGGAGGGGCATCCGCCCATGCGGATCGTCCAGGTGAAGGAGAAATGGGCAGGGTTACGGTGTTACCTGGAACACGCCACGCAGGAGGCGAGAGACCTGGCTCGGGCCGCCAGCATCCGTTCGGAGACCACCTGCGAGGCTTGCGGAAAACCTGGGTACCCCCAGGCCATCGGTCTGTGGTACAAGGCGCTTTGCCCGTTTCACGAACTGGAGGCTAGGCGCCTAAAAGATATCAACCGGTGACACCTTGTCACCTATTCGGCAGCCGGTGACGTTTTGTCACCGACTCGGAAGGACTGAAGCTACTCTGCCCATCTCTCCTTGCATCGGTGACATCCTTCTGGGTCCTGACCCAAAATCTAGAATCTGGACTGGGGATGATCTGCGAGGTTTGATTTAGATTCGAGCCCCATAGGCCCGGATCGATGAACCTTTGACTCCACCTTGGGCTTCAGTCTCAGAGCTGAAGTTCCATATGAGTTTCA
>PMJK01000045.1 GCA_003158505.1 Holophagaceae bacterium
AAAGGCGATGGCCGCCGGGTCCCCACCCATCTGATTCCGGATGACCGGCACGTCAGCCCGCTCCGCCCATAACTCCAGCTGATCGATGGCGGCGGCACGAAAGGTGTCACCCGCCACCACCAGCACGGCCTCACCACGCGCCTTGAGGTGGGCCGCCAGCTTACCCAGGGTGGTGGTCTTGCCCACGCCGTTGACACCCACCAATAGCACGACCTGGGTCCCAGCGGCCTCGAAGGGCCGGGCCGGGCTCTGACGCAGCAGCCGCAGCAGTTCATCTTTGAGTACCTGCTTTGGATCGATGTCAGCGCCGCCCTGCAGCTCGGCCCGGAGCCTCGCCATCAATTGATCCACCGCCCTCAGACCCAAATCTGCCTGGAGAAGCAGATCTTCCAATTCCTCCAACTGGGCCTCGTCGAGGCGCCGGAGCCCGAGCAAACGGCCCATGGGCGCCAGCACCAGTTCCTGCGTGCGCTTCAGACCCTTTTTGAACTGGTTGAACAGGTCACCGAGCAGACCCACGGACACCTCGCGAAGGTCCAGTCTACCGAAGGGATGGTCGTTCCCCGAGGCTGGAATCCATGGTTGGGCAGCCCCCTTGATGGCTTTGGCCTTCGAAGCGGTTCCTTCTCATGGCGTCGGCCTATCGCCCAGGGTCATTCCAGCCATGGACCCATCGCCGATTACCCCCTCGGGTAACCAATGGAAGGATGACCCATAGGGGGGAACCACTCGTGCCATAGCCGGACACCCCAAAAGATGTTCCACGTGGAACCAGCGCCCGTTTTTCTTTTGAGATGATAACTATATAGTTTGGCTACACCACCTAATGGGCAGAGGGCAAAGGCGCCGCTTGGATTTAATCGGCATCAAGCAGTGCCATGAGGGTTGGCGAAATCCCGACCCTCAGCGCCTGGGTTTGGCCTTGGCTTTGGGTGCCGGCTTCGCGGCCTCGGGCCGCTTCCAGCCCACCAGCGCGTATTCGAAGACCTCCTCTACGTGCTTCACGGGGTGGAAGCGCAATTGTTTGCGCAGTTCCGGGTCGATTTCCTCAAGGTCCTTCTGGTTGGCGTGGGGAATGAGGATGTCCTTGATGCCCACGCGGAGGGCCGCCAGGGATTTCTCCTTGAGACCGCCGATGGCCAGCGCCTCGCCTCGCAGGTCGATCTCGCCCGTCATGGCCAGGGTATTTCTCACAGGGATGCCCTTCAGGACCGACAGGAGGACGGTGGCGATGGCGAGGCCCGCACTGGGGCCATCCTTGGGGATGGCGCCCTCGGGGAAGTGGACGTGAATGTCCTGCTTCTGGAACACTTCGGGGTCGATCTGGAAGGCTTCGCCCCGGCTCCGGATGTAGCTGAGCGCGGCCTGGGCGCTTTCCTTCATCACATCACCCAACTGCCCCGTGAGGGTGAGCAGGCCCTTGCCTGGCATCTTGAGAGCCTCGACAAAGAGCACATCGCCGCCCACCGCGGTCCAGGCCAAGCCTGTCACCACGCCCACGCGGGGGGCTTTGAGCCGTTCATCCTGCAGGAACTTCACGGGACCCAGCAGTTCGTGGATGCTCTTGTCATCGAGGGTGAAGCGCTTTCTGAGGCGGTTCTCGGCCACGCGGCGGGCCACCTTGCGGCAGACGGCGCCGATCTCCCGCTCCAGCTGGCGCAGGCCGGCCTCCCGGGTGTAGCCCGTGATGATGGATTTCAGCGCCTTCTTGGGAATCGCGACCTGTTGGCGCGTGACGCCGTGTTTCTCCAACTGCTTGGGGATCAGGTGCTGCTCGGCGATGCCAATCTTTTCCTCCAGCGTGTAGCTGCTGAGGTAGATGACCTCCATGCGATCCCGGAAGGCCGGGTGGATGGGTTCCAGCTCGTTGGCGTTGGCCAGGAAGAGCACTTGGGAGAGGTCCAGCGGCACGTTCAGGTAGTGGTCGCGGAAGGTGTGGTTCTGCTCAGGGTCCAGCACCTCGAGCAGGGCGGCGCTGGGATCCCCCCGCATGTCGCGGCCGATCTTGTCCACCTCATCCAGCATGATCACAGGGTTCATGCTCTTGATCTGGTGCAGGGCCTGCACGATGCGGCCCGGCATGGCACCCACGTAGGTGCGGCGGTGGCCGCGTATTTCGCTTTCGTCATGGACGCCACCCAGCGAAATGCGGGCGTACTTGCGGCCCAGGGCCCGGGCGATGGACTTGCCGAGGCTGGTCTTGCCCACGCCGGGCGGTCCCACGAAGCAGAGGATGGTGCCGCGGAGATCGGGCTTCAGTTTGCGCACCGCCAGGAACTCCAGGAGGCGGTCCTTGATCTTGGCCAGACCGAAGTGATCCTCGTCCAGCACGGTCTGGGCCTGCTTGAGGTCGAGGTTGTCCTCGGTCTGGACGCCCCAGGGCAGCTCCGTCATCCACTCCAGGTAGGTCCTCGTCACCGCGGTCTCACTGGAATCCGGGTGCATGCGCTCCAGCTTCTTGAGGTTGCGCTCGATCTCGACCAGCGGCTCCTCGGGCACCTTCATCTTCGCCAGCTTGTCCCGGAAGGCCGTGATCTCCTCGGCCAGTTCCGAGCCCTCGCCCAGTTCCTGCTGGATGGCCTTGAGCTGCTGGCGGAGGTAGTACTCCCGCTGGCTCTTGTCCATCTCCCCGCGGGCTTCCATGGTGATCTTCTGCTGGACTTCCAGCAGCTGGATCTCCCGCTGGAGCAGTTCATTCACGCGCTTGAGGCGCAGGCCTGGATCGGCAATCTCCAGCACTTCCTGGGTCTGCTGGAGCTTGAGGTCCAGGTTTGAGGCCACCAAGTCGGCCAGACGGCCCGGATTGTCCAGGTTGCTCGCGATGACCAGCACTTCCTGGGGCAGGGTCTTGCCCAGGGCCACGGCCTTCTCAAGGGTCTGTTTCACGCTGCGCAACAGGGCGTCCTGCTCCAGGTTGGGCGACTTCATTTCAGGTTCGACCAGGGGCTCCACCCGGGCCTTGAAGAGGTTCTCGGTCTCGGTGAAGTACTCCACGCGGNNTCCACCAGGGCCGTGTCCACGGCGCGGATGGATTTTTCGCGGCTGATGCTGAGGGGCAGGATCACATAGGGGTAGACGACCACATCGCGAAGGGGAAGTACGGGTAGTTCTTCCGGCAATTTGGGCGTTTCGTCTGGCGGGGGGGGGAGGAGGATGTCATCAGCCACGGAAAACCTCGGCTCTCAGGATAGCGCTACTTCTTGCGCGTCCTCAGGACCGGGGCCTCCGCTTCGGACGGAAACAGGGCCTGGGCCACGGGTTTAATGGGTCCAGGCACTGGCGCAGACGGCTGGATCCTCGAGAGGGGATCCGACCCCGCGGAGGCCTCCTTGTGCATGAGGCCCTCCAGGGCCTTCACGAAATCCGGCAGATCCTTGAAGTCGCGGTACACACTGGCGAAGCGCACATAGGCCACCTGGTCGAGCCCCTTCAACTCGTCCATGATCAGCTCGCCCAGCTCGCGGCTGCGGATCTCGCGATCGGGCCGCTCCATGAGCCGGGATTGGATGTCGCCCACCATCTCCTCGATGCGCGCCAAGGACACCGGCCGCTTCTGGCAGGCCAGCATGAGCCCCTTCATGAGCTTCTGTCGGTCGAAGGGTTCGCGGCGTCCATCCTTCTTGAGGATCACCAGGGGAACCTCCTCCACCCGCTCGTAGCTGGTGAAGCGGCGGGCACAGGACAGGCATTCCCGGCGGCGGCGAATGGAATCGCCCTCGCGGGACTCCCGGGAATCCACCACTTTGTCCTCGAGGTGCCCGCAGAAGGGACAGCGCATGGATCTCCCGGTGCCTAGGCTTCCACCACGCGGGGTTCCAGCACGGCCTCGCAGGTGACGGAATTGGCCACGAAGCAGTACTTGTGGGCCTTCTCGAACAGATCGATGACTTTGGCCATGCTGGTGCCGCGGGTCACGCGGATGACCGGGCGGAGGTGGACCTGCGTGATGCGCGAGACCTTATCCACGGTGTCCAGCACGGCTTCGGCCTGGTCTTCGTAACTCACCACCTCGACCTTGGCCTTCGCGCAGAGGGCCAGGAAGGTGAGCATGTGGCAGGTGGATAAGGCGGAGCCCAGCAGGTCCTCGGGATTCCATCGCCCGGCATCGCCCGCATACTCCGGGGCACTGCTCACGGAAAGCGCGTGCTTGCCAGGATTCGTGACGGTGGCATTCCGGGAGTAGGTGCCATCGAGGGTGTTGCCAGTCCAAGAGAGATGGAGGGGGTAGTGGTGGGACATGGGAGACTCCTTGGAATGCCTGCGCCCAGGATGCCACAGNNGCTTCATGCCCACGCCCGCCCGCATCCACGTCGCCCACGCCCTGCACGAGGTCTTCGGGGAAGGCGGCCGCGTGCCGGACATCTGGGATCGCGACCTGGGTGAGGACGCGCACTTGGCCCAGGCCCTGCTGGGTCTCTGCCTGCGCCGGTGGGGGCGCCTCCAGGCCTGGGTGAAGCCCAAGCTGAAGGATCCGGACCGGGGCGTGCCCCTCGGCACGCGGGTGGTCCTGGCCATGGGCCTCACCCAGCTGGCCTGGCTGCCGGGCGTCAGCGACCATGCGGCCGTCAACGAATCCGTGGATCTGGCGGCGAATCGCGATCTGGGCTTCCTGCCCCACAAAGGCCTGGTGAACGCCCTGCTGCGCCGGGCGGCCAAGGATCGTGCCGCCCTGGCCGCAGAACTCGACGCCCTGCCCGCCGCCCTGGACCGCAGTCCCGCCGCCGAGCGGGCCCTTCTGGCCGCCCTGACGCCCCACCACGCCAAGGCAGAGCTCGAAGCCCTCTGGACGCGTCTCCAGCAACCCCCACGCCCAGACTTCCGCCTGCTGCGGGGGGAGGCGCCCGAAGGCCTTCTGGCAGAAGCGGGCATCCCTGGCTGCCTGTGCCTCCAGGAAGGCGCCTCCTTCCCCCGGTCCTGGCTGGAATCGTCCGGTGGTATCGTGCAGGACCGCAGCTCCCAGGCCCTGCTGGCGTATGCCTGGGACCGGCCGGTTACCCGAATCCTGGACGCCTGCGCGGCCCCGGGTGGCAAGACCACGACCTTGGCCCTGCGCCACGCTGGCGCTGCAATCACGGCCCTGGAGGTGCAGCCCAAGCGGGCGGCCCGGCTGCGCCAGACCTTGGAACAGCGTGGCGTCGAGGCCCGGGTCATCCAGGCGGACGCGGCGGAATGGCTGGAGGGCAACGAGGCCACCTTCGACCTCATCCTGCTGGACGCCCCCTGCAGCGGCAGCGGAACCTTGCAGAAGCATCCCGAGTGGCCCTGGCTCAAGCACGATGACCTGCCCCGGCTCGCGGGCCTTCAGCGCCGCCTGCTCACGGCCGCCACAAATCGCCTGGCCCCCGGTGGCCTCCTCATCTACGCCGTGTGTTCCTGGCTGCCGGAGGAGTGCGTTTCCCACCGGGAATGGTTGGAACATGCGCGACGGGACTTGCGCCCGGCCGAGGTATGGCCGGCGGCCATGGGATCGGCCCAGGACGCTGCCGGAGGGGTCACCGCCTTCTTCAGGCCGCACCCTCTGCGCTGGACGGGCGAAGGTTTTCAGGGATTCGCGGTTCGCCGGGACTGAGCCCGGCTTCAGGCGGTGCAGGCAAGGGCGTGGGCAGCACCGTAGAGGCTCAGGTCATAGTCGTGGACGAGGTAGACGGGCGTCGTCCGGGTGAGCTGATCCAAGTGCGCGCGGTAGTTCCGCTCGAAGCGGGCCATGAACCGTCCATCGGCAAGAAAGAGGTCTGGGTTCTTGGCGGCGATGCCGCCAGCGAGGAAGAGCCCTCCCGTGGGAAGGAACACAGCACAGAGCTCGGCGCAGACGCGAGCGTAGAGGTCCACAAACATGGCCATGGCGCGGCCGCAGGCGGGGTCTGTAGCCGCCTGGGCGGCGACGGCGGCGGGCTGGTCGGCGTCGGGAAGGGACAGGATTGCCGTGGCGGCCTGCGTCCAGGGAACGCGCCGGGAGTCCAGCAGGAAGCGAAAGATCTCGGCGAGCCCATGGCCCGAAACGGCCATCTCGGCTCCGGGGGGCCCCGGTAGGCCCTCCTGCAGGTGTTGCCAGAGGGCCAGCGAGTCCTCGTCGAACACGGGCAAACCGATGTGTCCCCCCTCGCTGGGGAAGGCGCGGGGGCCCTGAGGTGTCCGCACCACGAACCCCACACCAAGGCCCGTTCCGGCCCCGATCACCAAAGCCAGCCCCTCGGGCCTCGCCACCGGCAGGCTGCCATCGCCATGGGGCAGAGGTGTCACCAGACCAGCCTCCGCCAGATCGAGTTGGATGACGCCACAGGACAAGGCGATGAAATCGTTGACCAGGTGGACCGGCATGCCCAGCTCTCGTTCCAGGGCGGCTCCGTCGATGTCCCAGGGGGCGTTGGTGAGGTGGATGCGGCGGTCCAGGACCGGGCCTGCCCCCGCGAAGCAGGCCCGTCCTGGACGCAGGGAGGGCTCGGTGGCGAGAAAACGCTGGATGGGACCGAGGAGGGAGTGCTCCTCCTGGGTGCTGAACCGCGCTTTGCGAAGCAGGCGGAAGCGGGAGCCTTCCGGCGCCATGAGGGCCAGGGTAAGGTTGGTGCCGCCCACATCGGCGGTCAGGACGGGACTGTCAGTGCTTGCAACCACGGGGCGGTGAATGGCTACTTCGAGATGACTCGCACCATCTCCAGCACCTTGCTGGAGTAGCCCCATTCGTTGTCATACCAGGAGACGACCTTGATGAAGCTGCCGTCCAGGGCCATGCCCGCTTCGGCGTCGAAGACCGAGGTGCAGCTCTCGCCCCGGAAGTCCGTGGAGACGACCTTCTGGTCGGTGTAGCCCAGCACGCCCTTCATAGGGCCCTCGGAGGCGGCCTTCATGGCGGCGCAGATGGCCTGGTAGGTGGTTTCCGTGCTGAGTTCGACCGTCAGGTCCACCACGGAGACATCGGAGGTGGGGACGCGGAAGGACATGCCCGTGAGTTTCTTGTTCAGCTCGGGGATGACCTTGCCCACGGCCTTGGCCGCGCCGGTGCTGCTGGGGATGATGTTCTCCAGGATGCCGCGTCCGCCACGCCAGTCCTTGTTGCTGGGGCCGTCCACGGTCTTCTGGGTCGCCGTGGCGGCATGCACCGTGGTCATCAGGCCGCGCTTGATGNNGGGGCCAGGCAGTTGGTGGTGCAGGAGGCGTTCGAAATGATGGCCTGCCCCGCATACGTCTTGTCATTCACGCCGAAGACAAACATGGGTGTGTCGTCCTTGCTGGGGGCGGACATGATGACCTTCTTGGCGCCGGCGGCCAGGTGCTTTTCGGCGGTTTCCTTCGTGAGAAAGAGGCCGGTGGATTCGATGACCACATCCGCGCCCACCTCTCCCCACTTGAGTTCGGACGGATCCTTGACCGCTGTCAGGCGGATCCGCTTGCCGTTGACGACGAGCGTGTTGCCCTCCACAGTGACGGTGCCCTTGAAGCGTCCATGCACCGAGTCGTACTGCAGCATGTAGGCCAGGTAGTCCGGTTCCAGCAGGTCGTTGATGCCCACGATCTCGATGTCTGGGAAATTCTGCACCGCGGCGCGGAACACCATTCTTCCGATGCGGCCGAAACCGTTGATGCCAACTTTGATTGCCATGGGTGTTCTCCTGAGTAAAAGGGGCCCTCATCCAGGAGCGTCTGGCGGACAAACGCTATGGGCACGAAAGCCTGATGGGCCTCTTCCATGATGGCCCGCTGGGCGTCCGAGTCCAAGGGGCCATTGACGACAACCGCGATCCTACTACATAGAAATCGTTCGCTTGGAGCAGGTGGGGCTGGGCAGACGGTGGCCGCTCCAGTCCTTGAGTCATCTACTTGCCTGCCATCTGAGCGCGCATCTGGTCGGCGATCTCCTTGAAGTCGTAGGTCGGGTAGAACTCCGTGCGGTAGCCGCCCCAAGCGGTGTTCTCGATGCTGCGGTTCACGTCGCGCAGCCGTTCCGCCGGCACCCGCAGGGTGACCACCTGACCGATGCCCATCATCACGTACCATGAAACGACCTCCACGCCCGGCGGTGGAAAGGCCTGGAAGAATCCCTGCTCCTTTAGTTGCTCGTTGATCTTCCCCAAGGGCCTCGATTGATCGTGCTTCAGGAAGATGGTCAACAGGAAGGTGCCATCGCCCAGGGGTGCGGGGCTAGGTGTCCCGGCCACTTTCGATTGAGCCAGGGCCGGTGCTCCGGCGATTAGGGCCAGGGCCAGGCCCACTCCTGCGATCCACTTGCCAGTGTCGTGCATCCAAGCCTCCTTGGCGGCGGTGGTCGGACTGTCCGAAGACTCTAGGCTCAGTCTCTTCGTTATGAGGATTGCAAAAAAATCATTTGGTGAGTTTAGACCATCGAGATCGAAGGGCCCACACAAGGTACGAAACGATGCCTTTCTTGCGTCTCTCCTGATGCCGACGTTCCACGGGGAAGGCAAGTTGCTGTTGCCGCCGATTTGATTTTCGATTTTCATCCCTAAGGATGGAATGGATTACCAGCCCAAAAAAGACAATGACCACAAGGATTATGCAATCGTTGATAAGCACGGATCCCGCCTAACGGAAAAAGGTAATTGAGCTTGGGCCGGGTGGAGCATGCTGTCTATCCGTGGGTGAGTCGGGGGCCTAGGGTACCAGGTCCTGTCAGGTGCGGATCCCGGTCTTTAACCGGGTCGCAGCTTGAATCTACTGGACCTTCTTGAAGGTGGGTCGGGCGGCGGCGTTGGCGATGGCCTGGCCCAGGTCGAGGGTGAACTGGGCCTGCTGCACCATGCCACGCAGGTCCCAGGTGGGATCGTATTCATCCGTGACCTGGTGATAACGCTGGCCATAGGCGGCAGCCTTGGTGCGCAGGGCCGGGGCGTCATCGCCCAAGAAGTCCTGGCCACTCCCGATGGAGAGGGCGGGCACACCGGCTTCCACGAAGCTGTAGTGGTCCGAGCGGAAGTAGCCCCCGCCGGTATCGGGTTGGAGGGGAGNNGGCAGTCCGATGTCGCGGGTGGGAGCCACGAAGTTGAGGCAGTCCAGGTTGAGGTCCGCTGCGGTCTTTGCCAGGGGCCACAGGGGATCCGCAGTATAGGCCTTGGAACCCAGAAGGCCCTGCTCCTCGGCGCAGGCAAAGAGAAACATCTGGCTGCGCTTGGCGGGCGCGAGCATCGCCGCCTGGGCCATGGCTAGGAGAGCCGCGCAGCCTGAGGCATTGTCTACGGCACCGTTGTAGATGGTGTCCGTCGCATGCCCCGGGTGCGTGTCCCCGGCTGGCGCCTTGCCGATGCCCAGATGGTCCCAGTGCGCGGTGTAGATCACCAGTTCGTCCCGCAGGGCCGGATCGCTGCCCGGCACCACACCGGCCACGTTGAACTGTTCGATGATGCGCACGGCGCTGCGCAGCGTGCCCTTCAGGGTGAGGTCCAGGGGAACGGGCCGGAAGTCGCGACCCTGGGCCATCGCCCGGAGCGCATCGAGATCCTGGCCGCCCTGCTTCGCCAGGGCGCGGGCGGTGTCTTCGGTCACCCAGCCCTGCAGGGGCGTCGCTTCCAGCTCTTTTGCCAGGGAGAAGCGCTCGGCGTCCCAACCGTTGCGAACCACAGCCCAGCCGTAGCTGGCGGAAGTCGAGGTGTGGATGAGCAGCACGCCTGCAGCGCCGCGCTTCGTGGCCATCTCGAACTTGGTGGTCCAGCGACCGTATTTGCTCAGAGTAAGGCCATCGAAGAGGCCCGGTTCCGCAGGGGTGGGCGGGGGCTCGTTCACCAGCATCAGCAGCACCTTGCCATGCACATCCAGGCCCTTGTAGTCGTCCCACTGATACTCGGGGGCGTCGATGCCGAAGCCCACGAAGACCACGGGGGCATCGAAGGTCTGCTCGGCCTTGGCGACACCTGGTCCATAGACAATCTCCGAACCGAACCTCGGCGTGGCACAGGAACCGTCGCCCAAGAAGCTGAGGGTGCTTTGCTCTACCCTCGTCCGCAGGCCCAGCAGGGACACGGCCTGGCGGTAGGCCAGGCCCTTGGCGGGCTTCAGGCCCAGCGCCTGGAGCTGGGTCTCGAGGTAGCGCACGGTGAGGTCGGCTCCGCGCTGGCCCGTGCCCCGGCCCTCCAGCAGATCGTCCGCCAGGAAAGCCAGGTGGGCCCGCAGGGGGGCCTCCAGGACCTTGGCCCTGGGGCTCGCCGTCTGGGCCAGCAGGTTCGCCGCAATCAGGACGGGCAGCAGGAAACGCATGAAGACTCCGCGGGGAGCCCTCAGCTTAGCTCGCATGCAGAGGGTTGTTCCCGGTCCTTCCCCCATCCGGGATCAGCGCCGTGGCAGACGCCCCAGCTCGAACTGCACGGCCCCCAGCAGGGCCACGGGAGCGGTGACGGCGCGGAGAATGCTGCGACCCAGGCTGACGGGCTGCCACCCGGCGGCGGAGAGGGCGGCAAACTCCCCGTCGGTGATGCCCCCCTCGGGACCGCTGGTGAAGGCCAGGTCCTCGGAGGATAGGGTAGGATTTGCCTTATCGGTGATGAGTTCGTAGGCCACCCACTTCTGAGGCGCCTTCCAGGTGAGCAAGGCGGCGAAAGGCATGGGAGGCCGAAGCTCGGGCAGCCGGGTGCGGTGGCTCTGCTCACAGGCGGACTGGATGATCCGCGCCCACCGATCCAGGCGAGCCTGGGTCCTGATGGCGTCGAACTCACTGCGGTCAAAGGCCACGGGCTGGATGAGCGTGACACCAAGCTCAACCAAGGGTGGCAGCCACTCGTCGAAGAGGCTGAGCTGGGCCGGGAGCGG
>PMJK01000157.1 GCA_003158505.1 Holophagaceae bacterium
GGGCGCCCTACCACGTGATGGAGCAGCGCACGGAGCTGCTGCAGAAGTCGGACCAGGCGGGCCTGAAGGAGCTGGAGAAGGAGTGCCTGGCGAACAACGCGAAGCACAAGGACTGGGAGTGCGACCGGGCGAAGATGGATCTCACGGCCAAGAAGAAGGCGCTGTACATGCACTGCCTGCCGGCGGACATCACGGACGTGAGCTGCAAGGCGGGCGAAGTGTCGGCGGAAGTGTTCGAGCAGTACCGCATCCCGACCTACCACGAGGCCAGCTACAAGCCCTTCGTCATCAGCGCCCTCATGTTCCTCATGCGCGTGAAGGACCCCGCCGCCAAGCTCGGCGACATCGTCAAGCGTGCCCGCAACCTCAGCATCTAAACCGTGGAGCCGCCATGACCCGGACCGTCGTCATCGCCATCGGGGGGAATTCCCTCATTTCCGACAACGACCACCGTACGGTCCTGGACCAGTACGACGCGGCCGCCCAGACCTGTGCCCACATCGCCGACATGCTCGAGGCTGAGAAGCTCCGGCTGGTGGTGACCCACGGCAACGGCCCGCAGGTGGGGTTCATCCTGCGCCGCTCGGAACTGGCCGCCCCGGAATTGCACATGGTGCCGCTCGACAGCTGCGTGGCCGACACCCAGGGCGCCCTGGGCTACCACCTCCAATGCGCGCTCTACAACGAGTTCAAGCGGCGGGGCATGGAGCGCCGGGCGGCCACGGTGGTGACCCAGGTCCTGGTGGACGTGAAGGATCCCGCCTTCGCCAAACCCAACAAGCCCATCGGCTCCTTCATGAGTGCGGAGCAGGCCCAGGCCCATCGCGAAAAAGACGCCTGGGATCTCATGGAGGATGCCGGGCGCGGCTGGCGGCGGGTCGTGGCATCTCCCCTTCCCAAGCGCGTCCTGGAGATGGAGGTAGTCAAGAGCCTCCTGGACGCCGGGGTGGTGGTGGTCGCCTGCGGCGGCGGCGGTATCGCGGTGGTAGAGGACTCCTCCGGGTACATTTCCGGGGCCGCGGCGGTCATCGACAAGGACCTCGCTTCCAGCCTCCTCGCCCGGGATCTGCGCGCTGACCTGCTGGTCATCTCCACGGCGGTGGAGAAGGTCTGCCTCGATTTCGGCAAGCCCACCCAGCGGAGCCTGGACCGCATGAGCCTGGCAGAGGCCAAGCGCTATATCGGGGAAGGCCACTTCAAGCCCGGCAGTATGCTGCCCAAGATCCAGGCCGTCGTCGACTTCCTGGAACAAGGCGGGAAGGAAGCCATCATCACCGATCCTGCGCACCTGGGCGCCGCGCTGGCGGGCCACGGCGGCACCCACGTCTTTCCGTGACGCAGACCATCCCTGCGTCGACCACCACCTGGACGGCCGCGATTCCTGGAGACAGCCGATGAATCATGCCGCTGCCCCGCCGGAATCCCTGCTCCTGCGGAACCCCCTGTTCGATCCGGCGAAGCGCTGGCCCGCGCCGGACCCGGCCGTGTGGGCCTTCCATCGGCGGATGCCGGCTTATCTTGCTACCACCCTGTTCGACTGCCCGGGACTCGCCCAGCGCTATGGTGTGGGGCGAGTGCTGGTCAAGGCCGAGACCCAGCGCCTGGGGCTGCCCAGCTTCAAGATCCTCGGGGCCTCCTGGGCCACCTACCGGGCCCTCTGCGACCACCTCGGCTTCGACCCCGAACCCTGGCTGAACATCAATGACCTGGCCCGGCGCATCAGCTACCTGAGGCCCTTCGGACTGGCCGCGGCCACCGACGGGAATCACGGCCGGGCCGTGGCCTTCATGGCCCGGCTGCTGGGCTTCCAGTGCCATATCTTCGTTCCGGCAGGCACTGTGCCGGCGCGGATCCACGCCATCCAGAATGAAGGCGCCACGGTCACGGTGGTGGACGGCGACTACGACGCGGCTGTGGCCCGCTCGGCGCAGGAGGCCAGCGAGCGCTGCCTGGTCATCTCCGACACCTCCTGGCCCGGCTATGACGTCACACCGCGCCGGGTGGTCGAGGGCTACACGACCATCTTCATGGAGATCGAGCAGGCGCTGCACGCCGCTGGCGTCGGAGAGCCGGACGCGGTCATCATCCCCGTCGGGGTCGGCGCCTTCATGTCCGCCACGGTCGGCTATTTCCGGAGCCGGCCCTGGCGGGGGGCCTTGATCGGCGTGGAGCCCGCCGATGCCAACTGCGTGCAGGCCTCGGCCCGGGCCGGCGAGATGGTCGCCGTGCCCGGCCCGCACCGTTCCATCATGGTCGGCCTCAACTGCGGCCTGCCCTCGCCCGTGGCGTGGCCCAAGGTCTCCACGGGGGTGGACTGGATGATCTCCATCGGCGACGAGCGCGCCCGCCAGGGCATGCGGGAGCTGGCCGCAGCCGGAGTCGTTGCGGGCGAGACCGGGGCGGCTGCCCTGGGGGCCCTGGCAGCCCTGCACGAGGACGCCTCAACGGCGGAGTTCCGAGCCAGCGGCCTGCTCGGCCCCGACAAGACCGTGCTGCTGCTCGTCACGGAAGGGGCCACGGACCGCGGCAACTACCAGGGCATCGTGGGGCGCCCCCCGGAAGAAGTGGGGACCATCCTTTCCCTGGCCCGCTGAGCAGCTCAGCAGCCGAGGAAGGTCTTGATGACCGTGGCGTAAGCTTCCTGGGCCGCCGTCAATTGGTCCAGGGCGACCCACTCATCCACCGTGTGGGCCTGCTCGATGGAGCCGGGACCGAGGAGGAAGGTGGGGATGTCCCTGGCCGCGGCGGCCGAGGCGTTGGTGGTGTAGGGGGCGGCGAAGGCGGCCGTCCCCAGTGCCTCCAGGAGACGCCTCTGGAGGCTCATATCTCGGTTTTTCCACGCGGGGACGAACTCCGACATGGCGATGGCCAAGCCTGTATGGCAGCGCTGACTCGTTTCCAGCAATCGCACCGATACTCCCTCCAGCCCGTCCAGAGCGCGGCGGGTGCGTTCCAGCACGGACTGGGCAGTCTCGCCGGGAAGAAGCCTCAAGGCGAGGCGAGCCGTGCAAAGGTGCGGCACTATGCCCGGCGAGGGCTTGGGCTCGGAGTCGATCTCGATCAGTTCGCAGATCCCCTGGCCCAGCTCCGGATCCACAGGCAGCGGCAGGGCCCTGAGGCGGGAAATGGCCGTCATCATCTTGTAGATGGCATTGTCGCCCAGCTCGGGCCGGGACGAGTGCGCACTGCGGCCGGTGGCTTCGACCCGCAGCCCCGCCCGCCCTTTCTGCGCGGTGCCAAGGCAGAGGGAGGTCGGTTCGCCCACGAGCACCAGGTCCGCCGGGTGATGATCCAGCACATGGGCCAGGGCCGCGGTGGTCATGTCCTCCTCGCAGACGCTGGCGGACACGATGAGCGTTCCAGGGAAATCCTCCAGGGCCGCCACCGCGCAGAGCATCGCCGCGAGGGAGCCCTTGGTATCCGCGGCCCCCCGTCCCCAGAGTCGGCCCTGATCCATCTCCGCTCCGAAAGGCTCATGCAGCCACGCGGAGGCATGGGTCACCGGCACCGTGTCCAGGTGCGCATCCAGGATTAGCGTGGGTCCGGACCTCGCTCCCTTCCGCAGGCCCAGCACGCTGCCGAAGGCATCGGTCTCCACGCTGAGGCCCATGGCTCGCATGCGGGCTGCCACGGCCGCCGCCAGTTCCCCTTCCTGCCCTGAGGGGCTGGGGATCCGCACGAATTCCCGGCAAAGCTCGACGACGGAACTGGAAGGGTCATGGTCAGGCAAAGGGAAGCACCTCGTCGCAAAGGCTCCAATCGAAGCCGGGTCTCGAGTCCAGTTCATTGTCCACCGGACCATCGTGATCCCCGTCACGCCGGCCCCCCAGGGCGGCCATTACTCTGAAGAGGCCACACCGACTTTCGGTCGTGGTGTCTTTGCATGGAGCCCCCGTGACCACTCTGCTCGAATCGCTCGAACCGAAGACCATCTGGTCCTACTTCCTGGAACTGTCGAAGATCCCCCGGGGTTCGAAGAACGAGGCCGCGGCGGCGAACTGGGTCGCCGACCAGGCCAAGGCGCTCGGTTGCGAAGTCGAGCGGGACAAGGTCGGGAACGTCATCATCCGGAAGCAGGCCACTCCGGGCCGGGAAGGCCGCCCGACCACCTGCCTCCAGGCCCACGTGGACATGGTCTGCGAAAAGAACGAGGGCACCGACCATGACTTCACGAAGGATCCCATCCAGGTCTGGAAGGACGGCGATCTCCTCCGGGCCAAGGGCACCACCCTGGGAGCCGACAATGGCATCGGCGTGGCCGCGGCCCTGGCAGTACTCGCCAGCAAGGACATCGCCCACGGCCCCCTCGAAGTGCTGATCACCATCGACGAGGAGACCGGCCTCACCGGCGCCGAGGGCCTTCAGGCGGGCCGTCTCAAGGCCAAGTTCCTCCTCAACCTTGACAGCGAGGAGGAGGGCTACCTGACCATCGGGTGCGCCGGGGGTGTGGATACCATCGCCACCCGCAAGCTGACTCGCATGGCCCCCCCCGCGGGCAGTCGCGCCTATCGCCTGAAGGTGTTCGGCCTCAAGGGCGGGCACTCCGGCATCGACATCAACGCCGGCCGGGGCAACGCCCTCCGGCTCCTGGCCCAGGTGCTTTGTTTCCTGAAACTCGAATACGGTCTCGTGCTCGCGTCCATCAAGGGCGGCAACAAGCGCAACGCCATCCCCCGCGAAGCCTCGGCGACGATCTTCATGGACCCAGCCCGGGAGTCGGCCTTTCGTCAGGCCCTCACCACCCACGAAGCCCACTGGCGGGCGGCCCTGGGTGCCTTCGATCCGGGCCTCCACCTGGCCCTGGAACCCGGCGAGGCCGCCCAGCCCATGACCAGCATCGATGCGGATGCCCTAATTCTGTTGCTCATGGCCCTGCCCCACGGCGTCGAAGCCATGAGCCCCGACATCAAGGGCCTGGTCCAGACCTCGACGAACCTCGGCGTCTGTGAAACCCGCGAGGACACGGTGGAGGTGAACCTGCTCACCCGCAGCTCCATCGACGCCTCGAAGGCGGCGCTCACCGAGCGCATCGCCGCCACCTGCGCCATGGCGGGATTCGAGTCCCACACCAGCGGCGGCTATCCCGGCTGGAAGCCCGAGCCGGCGGCCTCCCTGGTACGCATCGTCAACGATACCAACCAGGCAGTCTTCGGCAAGCCGCTGGAGGTCATGGCCATCCACGCCGGACTCGAATGCGGCCTCATCGGCGAGAAGTACACCAGTATGGAAATGGTGTCCTTCGGCCCCAACATGTGGGACGTGCATACCCCAGACGAACACGTGAGTGTGCCTTCCGTCGGCAACTTCTGGAAACTGCTGGTCGCTGTCCTCGAAGCCGTGTAGTCCTTCCGATCACGGCCCTTGGCCGAAGTCTTGGGCCGTGATAACCTTGCTGCTTCCGCCTACGCGGAGCCATGGAGAGTTGTCCGAGTGGTTTAAGGAGCACGCCTGGAAAGTGTGTGTAGGTCAAAAGCTTACCGAGGGTTCGAATCCCTCACTCTCCGCCAGATCGAAGCCGCTGAAAGGCGGCTTCTTTCATCTGGCGGCGGAGAGTGGGGGATTCGAAATCACAGAAATGCTGGCAGGTAGGCCCCGCCGGAGGCGATCAGGGCCGTGCCAGCATCTCGTGCGGCCGGAGGGGACGCCGCGCAGCGGTGGCCCCGGAGGGAATCCCCCTGTCTGTACCTCCTCCACCCTGCCGGGAGTGCTTCATCTGGCGGCGGAGAGTGGGGGATTCGAAATCACAGAAATGCTGGCAGGTAGGCCCCGCCGGAGGCGATCAGGGCCGTGCCAGCATTTCGTGCGGCCGGAGGGGACGCCGCGCAGCGGTGGCCCCGGAGGGAATCCCCCTGTCTGTACCTCCTCCACCCTGCCGGGAGTGCTCCATCTGGCGGCGGAGAGTGAGGGATTCGAA
>PMJK01000169.1 GCA_003158505.1 Holophagaceae bacterium
GCGCCAAAGACCACCACCAAGCCGATGATGAAAAACATGCTGCAGCTCCTGCCCATGTCATCGGCCAGGAGGGACCAGGCCTGAATTCTGGACTCGGTGTCCCAGCCGACGGCTGGCACAATGGAAGGATTCGGAGGATTTATGCTTACTACCTCAACTCTGGGCCCTGTCGGCAGCTATGTGAAGCATCATTTCCGGCACTTCAACGCCGCGGCCCTGGTGGATGCCGCGGAAGGCTACCGGGTCTACCTGGCCCAGGGGGGGCGGATGATGGTCACCCTGGCGGGGGCCATGAGCACCGCCGAGCTGGGCCTCTCCTTCGCCGAGATGATCCGCCAGGATAAGGTGCACCTCATCGTCTGCACCGGCGCCAACCTGGAAGAGGATATTTTTAACCTGGTGGCCCACGACTTCTATGAACGCGTCCCCCACTACCGGGATCTCACGCCCCAGGACGAGGCGGACCTCCTGAGCCGCCACATGAACCGCGTGACCGACACCTGCATCCCCGAGATGGAGGCCATGCGCCGCATGGAAAAGGCCATGCTCGACGTATGGACCCGAGCCGATCAGGCAGGCGAACGCTATTTCCCCCACGAGTTCTTCCAGCAGGTGCTGAAGTCGGGGGTGCTGAAGCCCTCCTATCAGATCGACCCCAAACACTCCTGGATGCTGGCGGCACTTGAGAAGAATGTGCCCATCGTGGTGCCGGGCTGGGAGGACAGCACGCTCGGGAACATGTACGCCGCCGCCGTCATCCGGGGCGAGGTGAAGAACGTCCACACCGTGCGCACCGGCATCGAGTACATGACCTGGCTGGCCCGGCACTACCAGGAGGTCACCAAGACCGCGACCCTGGGCATGTTCCAGATCGGCGGGGGCATCGCTGGGGACTTCCCCATCTGCGTGGTACCCATGCTCCACCAGGACCTCGAGCGGACCGATGTGCCGCTCTGGGGCTACTTCTGCCAGATCAGCGACAGCACCACCAGCTATGGCTCCTACTCCGGCGCCGTGCCCAACGAAAAGATCACCTGGGGCAAGCTGGGCATCGACACCCCGAAATTCATTATCGAAAGCGACGCCACCATCGTGGCCCCGCTGATCTTTGCCTATCTGTTGGGTTGGTAGAACCCGACTACATATCCCAAACCAACAATCTCGCTCCTTCGCGCCCCTCCACGGGGATCGCGCGGTGGGGTGTTGCATCGGGCACCTCGAAGCTGTGGCTGATGAAGCGGCTGCCGGGCTTCATCTCGCGGTGCGCCTTGGCCCAGAGGGCGGGCATGGGCACGGGCGAGAGGAAGGCGTAGGCCACGTCGAAGTCCGCGAGGTCCGTACGCCAGAGGCTGCCCAGGCGGATGTGGGCATTCTTGTGCGGCAGGCAGCGCAGCCAGGCCACCAGCCAGGTGATGGGCGAGGCTTCCACGCCCACGAACAGCCCGTCGGGCCGCGCCCCGGCGAGGTGCGCCACCGGGCCGCCGAAGCCGCAGCCCAGGTCCACGAAACGCATGCCTGGCTGGTCCTGAAGCAGGTCCTCCAGTTTCTCCCAGGTATCGCGGCTGGCGTGGTAGAGCGGCACGCGGCTGAGGAGCCCGCCCCCGAACACCAGGGCCAGTCCCAGGAACAGCGCCAGGTAGACCCAGGCAGGAATGGGCGCGTGCCAGAGGGCTCGTACCAGGAAGGGCAGGGCCGCCTGCATGAAGACCCAGCGGGGGCTCAGGTGCATGCCTCGCGACAGGAATACCGCCAGCACGGCCTGCAGCAGCACCCAGATCATGACCGGGAACCGCAGCCCCACCCGCACGAAAGCCAACAGCAGGATGAACGCCAAAGTCTGCGCCAATAGGGCGCGGAGGACCGGGGGCAGGCGGCGAAGCAGATGCATGGGCCTATGCTAATCGAATGACCCTCGGCCGCTTCGCGCCTTCGCCCACGGGAATTCTTCACCTGGGGAACCTGCGTACGGCCTTGGCCTCCTGGCTGTCGGCCCGGAAGGGGGGCGGGCGTTGGATCCTCCGCATGGAGGACGTGGACGGTCTTCGCTGTCGCAGGAACCTGGGCGAGGCGCAGCTGCGGGATCTGGCGGCCCTGGGGCTGGAGTCGGACGTGCCCGTGGTATGGCAGTCGGAACACAGCCAGACTTATCGCGAGGCGCTGGCGCGGTTGCATGGTGCGCACCGGATCTATCCCTGCATCTGCACCCGGAAGGACCTGCAGGCGCTGGCCTCTGCGCCCCACACCGAAGATGGCCTGCGACCCTACCCGGGCCACTGCCGGGACCGGGTCTGGGAGGGGTTCGACCGGGCCCTGCGGCTTCGTCTTCCTGAGGGGCCCCTGACCTGGGAGGATCGGCAGCTCGGGTCGCAGGTCGATGATCCGGGATCGCTCACCGGCGACCCGCTGCTCTTCCGGCGGGACGGCTGTTTCGCCTACCACCTGGCCGTGGTGGTGGATGACGGCGCCCAGGGCGTGACCGAGGTGGTCAGGGGTGCCGACCTGCGATTCGTGACGGCCACCCAGATCCGGTTGCAGGAGGCCCTGGGCCTGCCCCGTCCTGCCTACGCCCACCTGGGCATGGTGATGGCGCCCGACGGGAGCCGTCTCGGCAAGCGGGCTGGCGCCTTGGGCCTGGAGGCCCTGGGAGCGAGGCGGATTACCCCGGAGGAATGCCTGGGTTGGCTGGGCTGGAGCCTGGGCTGCCTGGAACGGCCCATGCCCTGCGCGGCCGCTGAGCTGGTCGAGGCTTTCAATTGGTCCCGGGTGCCCACGGGCGAGGTGCGGGTGCCCGAAACCTGGGCCTAATCTAGCGTTCTGCTTCCATCCGCTTCAGCTCCGTCCACAGCCAGTCCCGGGACAGCACCATGTGCCCGTCCTTGAATCGGATGAGGTAGGGCTTGCCACTCAGGCTGCTTTCGCTGGCGCAATACCGGATGAAATCAGGCGCCTTCTTCACTCGGCCGCCGGCATTCTTCCACTTCAGGCGCAGGTGGTCGGCGGCCTCCTTGGGCGTGTGTTCGGCCCCATTGCGGATGAACACCGCGTCTTCAAGGTTCGCCACCGCCTCGATGAGGGCCTCGATCTTCTGAACCTCCGTCCGAGGTGCCGTTTCGATGAGGACTGGGACGGGGATCATGCCCTCAGCATGGCAGCAGCAGGGGAAGGCTAAGGATCATAGGAAGCGGAGGACAACGGAGGAACCGAGGAAAGCGGAGAAAGACAGATCCTTATTTATTCCGCTCCCTCCACCTCTCAGCTTTCCTCTGCTTATTGAATTCCCTTTAAAAAAACCAAGGACCCGGCTCTCCGGGTCCCTGCAGATGTTTGGTAGGTCCGTTAGGCCAGCTTGTTCACTTTGTCGGCCAGGCGGGACTTGGTGCGGTCCGCGGCATTCTTGTGCATGACACCCTTGCGGCAGGCCTTGTCCACCAGGCCCTGGGTCGCGGGTAGCAGCTTGGCGGCCTCGTCCTTCTTGCCAACGGTGATCAGGGCCAGGAAGGTCTTGACGGCGGACTTCAGGGTCGAGCGATTGCTGCGGTTGCGGAGGCGAGCCTCGGCATCGTGGCGGGCCTTCTTGGCAGCAGACTTGTGGTTGGCCATGGTTCGGATCTCCAGCTTCCGGGCACTCCCCCGTACAGAGTGGGGGAAGCGCGAATGACTATCCTATCGCAAACAGCCCGCTGGTCAAGGGCAAAAGCCAGGCCCGAGGGTCATTCAACCCCTTCCGGAGGGAGCCTCCATGGGGCATGCTGATCGGAGGCGAATGGCCTCCCGGGAAGGATGGGGTCATGCCGCAGCAGAAACTGGAGTCCGTCGTGGATATGGCGGCGAAGGCGAAAGCCCTTCGCAGAGATGTGTTGCGGCAGGTCTACAAGGCCCAGAGTGGCCATCCGGGGGGCAGCCTCAGTTGGATAGATATCGGCGTGGCCCTCTACTACCACGAGATGACGGTATTCCCGGAGGATCCGGCCAACCCCGCCCGCGACCGCTTCGTGCTTTCCAAGGGCCACGCCTGCCCCGCCCAGTACGCCCTGCTCGCGGACCAGGGCTTCTTCCCCAAGGCCTGGCTGGAGACCTTCCGCCAGTACCCGACCAAGCTCCAGGGCCATGCCGAGAACCACTACACACCCGGCGTGGAAGTCACCACCGGCAGCCTGGGCCAGGGCCTGCCCCAGGCCGTGGGCATCGCCATCGGACTGAAGGTCCAGCGCTCCGATTCACGCGTCTACTGCGTGGTGGGCGATGGCGAAAGCCAGGAGGGCGTCATCTGGGAGGCGGCCATGGCCGCGCCCCACCACAAGCTCGACAACCTCTGCGTCTTCCACGACCTCAATGGCCTGCAGATCGATGGCGAGGTGAAGAAGGTGATGAACATCAACCCTGTGCCGGACAAATGGCGCGCCTTCGGGTGGGCCGTAAAGGAGATCGACGGCCACGACTTCACCCAGATCCTGGAGGCCCTGGCCTGGGCCCGCACCGTGAAGGGCCAGCCCGCGATGATCTGCGCCCGCACGGTGAAGGGCAAGGGCGTGAGCTTCATGGAGAACCAGGCCGGCTGGCACGGCGTACCTCCCAAGCAGGAACAGTACGAACTGGCCCTGATCGAACTCGCGGATTGACCATAGCCATCGGACGGCGCATGCGTCGTCCGATGAAGACTGAAGACTGAAGACTGGGGACCGAATGGTAGCATTGCGACACACCTTCGAACAGCAGCTGGCAGCGGCTTTGCCCGGCGTGGACATCACGCTGGAGCGGCCCAAGTCCGGCGAGCTGGGCGACCTGGCCTTCCCCTGCTTCCGCGCCGCCAAGCAGCTGGGGAAGAACCCGGCACAGCTGTCGCAGGAACTGGCCGGATCCCTCGCTGTAGAGGGCGCGACCCTGGTGGCCGCAGGCCCTTACTTGAACCTGAAGCTGGCGCCGGAGACCCGAGCCAAGGCTGTGCTGGGCGCCATCCTCGAAACGCCGGCGGACCGGCCCTACGGGTCCCGCCCGGCCAACGGCAAGAGGGTGATCGTCGAGTACAGCTCGCCGAACATCGCCAAGCTCTTCACCATCGGCCACCTGCGCTCGACCATGATCGGCCACGCCCTGGCCCAGACCCACCAGTTCCTGGGCTATGACGTGGTGCGCCTCAACCACCTGGGGGACTGGGGCACCCAGTTCGGCACCCTGCTGGCGGCCTACACCCGCTGGGCCCAGGACAGGAACGCCGATCTGAGGCTGGATTTCGACTGGGCCGAGCCCGCGCCGGAGAAGCGCCGCACGCCCCTGTTCCGGCTCTTCCAGCTCTACGTCCGCTTTCATGCGGACGAGGAAAGCGATCCGGCCATGCGCGACGAGGCGCGGGACTGGTTCAAGCGACTGGAGAACAACGACCCGGAGGCGCGGGTACTCTGGAAGCGGTTCCGAGAACTTTCCCTCGCGGAGTTCCAGCGCATCTACGACCGCCTGGGCGTGAGCTTCGACACCCTGGAGCAGGGCGAGGCCTTCTACGAGGACCAGCTCCTTCCCACCATGCAGCGTCTCGAGGACGCGGGCCTGCTGGTGGAGGGCGACAAGGGCGCGCGCATCGTCAATCTGGAGGACGTAGGGATTGCCACGCCCTGCCTGGTGCAGAAGGGCGACGGCACCAGCATCTACGCCACCCGTGATCTGGCGGCGGCGCTGTACCGGAAGAAGACCTTCAACTTCGACCGCTGCCTCTACGTGGTGGGCACGGATCAGGTGCTGCACTTCCAGCAAATCTTCGCGGTGCTCGACAAGCTGGATCCCTGGTTCAAGGGCCGCATGCTGCACACGCCCTTCGGCATGGTGAAGCTGCCCGAAGGGAAGATGAGCACCCGCAAGGGGAACGTCATCTTCCTGGAGGATGTGCTCGACGAGGCCCGGGAGCGCGTGGCCGCCATCATCGAGGAGAAGAACCCCGATCTAAGGGACAAGGCCGAGGTGGCCGAGATCCTGGGCATGGGCGCCGTGGTGTTCTTCGACGCCATGAACGACCGGGTGAAGCCCATCACCTTCACCTGGGACCGGGTCATCGCGCTGGACGGCGACACCGGCCCCTACGTGCAGTACGCCCATGCCCGCATCATGAGCGTGCTGCGCAAGGCTGGCGGCGACTGGGAGGCCAGGGCCCAGGCCGGAGCACCCTCCGGCCCCGTGGTGCCCTTCCCGAGCATGCCACTGCCTCCGGAGCTCAGCGGTGTCACGGCCCCCGAGGCCCAGGCCCTGCTCTTCGAGCTGGCGGGTCTGCCCGGGGCCATCGCCGCCGTACTGGAGGGCTGTATGGCCACACCACTCGCCCGCCAGCTGGTGGCCGTGGCCCGGTCCTTCAGCGGCTACTACACCAATTGCCCCATCCTGGCGCCGGAGAACGCACCGGAAGTCCGCGACGCCCGCCTCGCCCTTTGCGTGGCCACGGCCCGCGCCCTCCGACAGGGCCTCTACCTCATGGGCATCAAGGCCCCGGAGGAGATGTGAACGTCACTGAATCTCGATTTCAGGAGTACCCATGACCAAGTATGTGTTCGTCACTGGCGGTGTGCTTTCGAGCCTGGGCAAAGGGATCGCGGCAGCGAGTCTGGGCGCGCTGCTGGAGGCCCGGGGGCTGAAGGTGACGCTCATGAAGATGGACCCCTACCTCAACGTGGATCCGGGCACCATGTCACCCTTCCAGCACGGCGAAGTCTTCGTCACCGACGACGGCGC
>PMJK01000025.1 GCA_003158505.1 Holophagaceae bacterium
GCCCCGGCTGGTGAGGATGCGGCCGTGGCGGGCCTCCCGGCTGGGCAGGACGCAGTCAAAGAGATCAACTCCATGCTCAATGCCAAAGATCAGATCCTCCGGGGTGCCCACCCCCATGAGGTAGCGGGGCCGGTCCTCAGGCAGTTCCTTCACGAACTCGGCCAGGACGGTGTTCATTTCCTCTTTGGGCTCACCAACGCTGAGTCCCCCCACTGCGAAGCCCTGAAACGGGGTGGCCGCGTCGAGTTCCAGGGCCTCGGCCAGGTGCCGGCGCCTCAGGTCCAGGCTGGTGCCCCCCTGGTTGATGGCGAAGAGCCCCTGATGGGGCTGCAGGGGCACTGCCCGGCTCCGGGCCAGCCACCGGGTGGTGCGGGCCATGCTGAGCTCCAGCTTCGCCCGCTCCATGCGCCCCGGCGGACACTCGTCCAGAGCCATGCAGATGTCCGAGCCCAGGTTCCGCTGGATCTCCATGCTGCGCTCCGGGGAGAGGAACTGGGGGCTGCCATCGATGTGGCTCTGAAAGGTGACCCCGTCCTCAGTCATCTTCCGCAGGGAGGCCAGGGAAAAGACCTGGAAGCCCCCGGAATCCGTGAGGATGGGTCCGGCCCAACCCATGAACCGATGCAGACCGCCCATCTGCGCCACCAGCCCGTCGCCGGGCCGCAGACCCAGGTGGTAGGTGTTGCCCAGGATCACCTGGGGTCCGATCTCCCGCAGCTGGACCGGGGTGATGCCCTTCACCGTGCCCTGGGTGCCCACCGGCATGAAGGCCGGCGTCAGGACCTCGCCATGGCCGGTTAGGAAGCTGCCGGCCCTTGCGGGAGCACAGTCCACACCGGATTTTTTGCAGAATGTAAAATTCTGATTTGTGACCTGCGACATGATGATGGCCCGGGGTTCTTGACAACAATTAGCAGTTACACCCTTGTTCATACCTTAAAGGATGTTGGGGTGTTCAGGAGGAAATTGCGGGATACCGCATTCACGAGGGATGGCGCTCCTTTTCAATGCTTGACCAACCCGCGCCCCTTTGCCATCTTAGCCGCTGGGCTTGCCCCAGTTCTTGAACCGCATACCCCTGAGGCCGAACCGCTGTTTCCAACAGCTTGGCTTGCTGTATTTTCCTCCTGGATTTTCAAGGGAGTCGCATGAGCAAAGAACCCCAGAAACCCGTGTCCGCTAAACCAGCCGCTCCCGTGGAGACGCTGGAAGATGCGGTCTACCGGACCTCCCTCTCCGCCGGGAACGAGGCCATCCAGCGGGGCAACCCCAAGGTGACGATCCCGACCACGGTTCTTATGTACGGGCTGTGCGCGTTCGTGGCCGTCCAGCTGGCGAAGCAGACTGATGCCGGCAAGAAGGTGATTAAGTCGGTGGGCATCGATCTCGCGGAGAAGGCCGAAGATGCGCCGCCCCCCCCGCCGCCCCCACCGCCGCCTCCGCCGCCACCGCCCCCACCACCGATGGCCATTTCCACTGGCAAGGTGGATACCACCCCCATCGACCCCCGGCAGGAAGTGGTGCCTGAGCAGGCCCCCAAGGAACTTCCGAAGCAGGATCATTCGCTGGGTGGCGTTCCCGGCGGCGTGCCTGGCGGCGTTCCCGGCGGCGTCATCGGCGGCGTTGTGGGTGGTGTGATTGGCGGGTCCGGCCAAGGCAAGGTGGTGGATTTCGATTTCAGCCAGATCAAGATCAAGTACCAGCCGCCCGCGCCACCTTATCCCGCCCTCGCCAAGATCGCCAAGATCCAGGGAACGGTGGTCGTCGAGATCGTCGTCGGACCTGATGGCATCCCCACTTCGGCCGTGGCCAAGGAGGGTCCGCCCCAGCTGAGGCCCACCGCGGAGGCCTATGCCATGCAGTGGAAATTCGAACCCGCCCTGCTGAATGGGCAGCCCCAGTACGCCCGCTTCAAGCTGACCATGCCCTTCCGCCTCAAGTAGCCCTCATCCTTCCTCCGTCATCCACCTTTTTCTCCATAAGGAAATCTCATGAACCTGCTTGCCTCCCCCCTCCTGCTCGCCCTCGCCGAAGGCGGCCACGACAGTTTTTCGCCCGTGGAGCTCTTCAAGGGGGCCTCCATCGCCAACAAGGGGATCATCATCATCCTCATCGTGCTCTTCTGCTACACGATCTACGTGACCGTCGAGCGCTTCGTCACCTATGCCCAGAGCAGCCAGGCTTCCGACAAGTTCCTCAAGCTCTTCATGGACACCCTCCGGCGCGGTGACTTCGAGGCCGCCAAACGCGCCGCCACCACCCACAACAAGAGCCATGTCGCCCTCGTGCTCAAGCACGGCCTGGACATCTTCCAGTACGAGAAGCAGCTCAAGACCACCAATCCCACTCATGACGCCATCCAGCCCGTGGAGCGCGCTATCGCCCGGGGCACCGCCGAAGTCGTCGAGCTCCTCAAGAAAGGCATGAGCGGCCTGGGCACCATCGGCGCCCTGGCCCCCTTCATCGGCCTGCTCGGCACCGTGATCGGCATCATCAAGGTCTTCTCCGATCTGAAAACCAAGGGCGCCGGCGACATCAACGCCCTGGCCGGCTCCATCGGCGAGGCCCTCGCCACCACCGCCCTCGGCCTCTTCGTCGCCATCCCGGCCGTGTGGATCTACAACTTGCTGACCAACAAGCAGGATGTGGTCGTCACCAACATCAATAACGCGGCTTCCCAGATGATCGACGAGTTCATCCGCCGCGAAGGCCAGAACTAGGCAGGTTCCCACCCCGTCCGGGGGCACAAGCTCCCGGGCCATTCAGAGGAGGACACCATGGATGCAGGTGGTGGCAAAAAGGGTGGCGTCAAGTCGGACATCAACGTCACGCCGATGGTGGACATCGTGCTGGTGCTGCTGATCATCTTCATCGTGATCACGCCGGCGGTGAACAGCAGCGTGAAGCTGCCGCTCGCCAAGCACAGCCCCAAGGCCGAGAAGAACAAGGATGAGAAGTACCTCACCCTGCTCTTCCAGTCCAAGCGCAATGACAAATATGAGGTAATCGGCCCCGGCCCCATCCTCATCGACGACAAGGACGCGAAGGACCTGACCTTCTTCATCAACAATGAAGGCCAGCGCCAGCAGCTGGAGGACTTCGTCAACCGCAATGTCTCCATGCTGAGCCAGAAGGTGGTCTTCGTGAAGGCCGATGCCGACCTCCCCTTCAAGTACATCAATGAACTGTTCCAGGTCTGCCGGAAGGGTGGCGCCGACGAGGCGTCCATTGTCACCAGCGAGGACAAGGACGTGAAGGAAGGGAGCAAGTAATGGATGCCGGTGGGCCCAAGACCAAGCTTAAATCCGATATCAACATCACCCCGATGATCGACATCGTGCTGGTGCTGCTCATCGTCTTCATCGTGATGGTGCCTGGCCTCGACAAGGCCACGAAGGTGGTGGTGCCCCAGGTCCAGGTGCTCGCCAAACCGCCCGCACCCGACCCCAACAACATCCTGATCCAGATCGATCAGGATGGAGCAATGACGCTTCAGCAGGACAAGATCGACGCCCAGGGACTGAAGGACAGGCTGCCCGAGGCGGTCATGCTGCAGCCCCTCAATTACCGCAAGGTCTTCCTGAAGGTGGATGAGGATGTGAAGTTCCAGGCCATGGTGGATGTACTCGACGCCATCCGGGTCGCCTCGGAGACCGCCAAGAAGAAGTCCCTCGAACAGCAGGACAAGTTCCTGGGCCAGGATGGTGGTGACGTGAAAGTCGCCGTCTCCCTCAAGAAGCGCCTGGTGCCCGCACCCATTGGCTAGACCTATTGTTCGCGACCGAACGAGGGCCCTAACCGCGGCCCTTAGAGTTCATAACAAAACCCGACGATGCCGCGATGAAGCCAGCCGGGATGCACCGCAAGGAAGGGCCCGCAGGGCAACGTGGTTCGTTGTTCAAGGGACCTGACGCCGCGGGGCGCCCGGCTGTCTTCATCCCTCCGGGCGAGGGGTGGCGGGCATCGCAATGCAGCGTCAGGTTCGTCACGCGTAGTACCTGCTACGCTCTGACTCACCTTTCTTGCCTTGCTCGCCCGGCACCCCTCGCGCGACGACGTGGGGTTTGGTTATGAGCTCTTATTCATGTCCGTTTTCGATGACCGAGGATCGTTCCGTATGCCACGCCGGCCACTGTGATCATTACGCCCGCGAGGCCTGATGCCGTGGCCCGCTCCTTCAACAGGGGAACGGCGAGCAGGTACTGGATGATGGGCAGCAGCTGGAGCCACACCGCTGCCTCGGACACGGACAGGGTGCCATAGGCCTCCGACATGAGCATTTGGCCGCCATAGGCCAGCAGGCTCATGAGGATGGCCAGTCCCCATGGTCCCAGGCCGCCGGGCAAGGGCGAGAGGGCGAAGGGCAGCACCACGGGAAGCCCGGCGATGCAGAAGAAGAAGAAGATCGTGGCGGCATTGTCTGTGTACCGCACGGCGCGGATGGCATTGGCGCTAGTGGCGGCGAAGACTGCCGCAGCCAGCGCCGCCACTTCGCCCCGGCCGAACCCGAACCCGAGGCGGCCCTGGCTCAGGACCAGCGCCACCCCCAGGGAGGCCGCCAGGATGGCCAGCCAGAGGTGGATGGTGGGCCGNNACCAGGAGGCGATAGTTGCTGGGCCGGTACAGTCCGGGAATCAGGCCGAAGGCCGCCAGGCTGACCAGGGCACCCACCACGAAGCGAAGCACCGCAAGATGTCCTGCCGTGAACCCCATGTCCGGCATCGTGAGCTTTCGCGCCAGGATGGCCATCAGGCCGAAGCAGAGCGCGGATCCCGCCAACTCCACGCGCGCCACCATGCGGCGGCGGGACTGGGCGGCAGTGTAGGCGGTCATGCCCTCCATCCTGCCTGGAATGACCCTCTGGGGATCATGCGAAGAGCAGTCTGAGAACGTGTTTTGGAATCCCGCGAGTCGCGACGGAGGCCAGTCGCTTTGAAAACAGACCTAGTCCGGCTCGGGGTCAAGAAGCCATGGAGACTTGCTGATGATCTGATCGGAAGTGAAGGTTGGGGCCACGTCTCCAAGCAGGAATCGACCACCAGGGCGCTGCCGGATCAGATTCAAATAGGGTCCAAGGGGTGAATCGATCGCCATTCCAGGGTGTGACGGCGCAGCCGTACGGGAGGTCGACAACTGCCGTTCCGCAGGCACAGCCTCTCCTGAATAGGGTTGCAACTTAAGGACCACCTTATGGCTCTGGGAGGCCTTCGTCTCCCCGGACAGGTCGACGACGATGAACTTGCCTGCGCCCTTTCCAGAGACATCCAGAGAGAAGGCGACTTCCAGGGTCACCTCCTGAAGTTCGAAGAAGGCATCGTTTTCCTCAGCCTTCGCCTGCTCCAGTTCTGCCCTCACTTCTTTGATGAAATCCCGAAGGCTAATACGCCCTTTCATGCATCCTCCTTGAGAAGTCAGATGGATGGTCAACCGATGGCCCGGATGTCTCGACGGAATTCAGGACTCATGCAGACTCATCGGGGCGGGGCCATTCCCAAGACCGGGGAAGGCCTCAGGTCGACGCTGGACGGATCAACAATTGCGCGAGTTTTGCGCCGATCGGTGACCCGAGCCCGGTGCATGGATCGGGGCCTGTGCTGGCGCGGAAGGCACCGTTGTCCCCCGACGTAATATCGTTGAAGCAGACAGGGTTGAGCCACAACTTGGGAGTGAGAAAACCAAGTTTGGTTCCGAAGGCGGCAAACAGTCCTGCATAGAGCGGCGCGACGGCACTGGTCCCACCGATGGGTACCTGGGCGCCATGCAGAATGATCATGTAGCCAGTATTCGGGTCGGCGTTGGCGGCCACGTCGGGCACCATCCGCCCCGGTCCATGCGGTGCCCCCGCCTGCCAGGGGGGCATCGGCGTGAACAGGGTCGAGAACCCGCCGCCAGTTCCCTCACCACTCGTATGGCCGGGATTGTTGTTCCATACCGTCTCCGCGGTGGACGTCTTTCGGGTCCCACCGCAGCCGATCACATGCGGAGCAGAGGCCGGGAGGTCCACATTGGCTGGATTTGGCCCGCCATCGCTCGAATCATTATCGCCGGAGGCCGCGAATACGATCATGCCGGCCGCGGTGGCATCCGTTGCCGCCTGCTCCATGTCATGAGCGGCCTGCGCCCCCCAGTTGGCCTCATCGGCTCCCCAAGAGATCGAGCAGACATCGCAGCCATCGGCCATTGCTGCCCGGACCGCGGCCGCGATGTCCTGGGCCCAGTAGACCCGGATCGTGGCGGCCTTGCCGGTGGCCACAAAATAGGCGGCGCCGGCGACTTCGATGTCGAGGGCTACCTCGCCATCGGCACTATTCGGCCCGGGGTTAGGAGTGTTCTTGGTTCCGTCGACCGAAACGTCCGCGATCTTCGGCTGCGGTTGGCCGAGGCCGCGGAAGAACTGGTCCATGTCGGACTGGACCCAACCTCCACCGAGTTCGACGATGGCGATCACACCGCCGCCAGTGAGGTTCGTGGGCCAGCTGTAGGCGGCGCAGAGATCGGGGACGCTCCATGGGCCTCCGTCTATTGACCTCCCCGTGGCGGATCCGGTCCGGCCCATATGGAAATAGGGGTGGACCTTCGGGCGCAGCACGCCATGGAGGTAGGAGTGAAGGGCGGCGCGAAGAGCGCCTCCCTCCGCGGATGGTTTATCTTTAGGTTGATCCATCAAGTCCTCCCGATGAGAGCGGTGGCCTTATGGGCGGTGGGATGAATAGATCTAGGGCTGACAGGGTATGTCCGCCGCACGCTCCCTGCAAGGTTGTCTAGGCATTCTATGGATTTCATCTGTAATGCAGGGTCGCAGCAGGGGGCTAGACTCCAGGCCCTTGACAAGGCCGGATGGCCCTCTAGGCTGTCCCTGCAGAACCAACCGATTGGGCTCAGAATCGACAGATGATCTCTGGGTCGAGGGGAAATCCCGCTGAACCCACAAGGTGATATCCCCCAAAAAGACAATGCCTTCTTGCACCATCAATCGCAATGACGCCGACTGCAATGATCGCCCTCTGCGAGGACCCCATGAAACCCATTAATTGCCTGGTGCTGCCGTTGGCGCTTCTATGGGTGGGCTGCGGTCCCATATTGACGAAACCCCAGGTGACTGCAGTTTCAGATTTCGAAACGGCCACAAAGAAGTATTCGGCGCTCCCCGGTTCCGTACTCCGGGCTTATGAGGAAGTCCACTCGGCGGACACGCTGTTCACGGCTTCGTCTGCCGAGACGAAGGACGCAAAGATGAGCCTTGCTGTGGTGAAAAGGAGCCTCCTAACCAGCGATGAACTGCGCAAGAAAGCCACGCAGCTGGATAAGGCAGTGGGCGTCCTCACGACCTATTCCGAGGCCCTTACCCAGTTGGTGTCCGACGATCAACTGAAGGCCCTGGACTCCGATGCCGAGGACCTGGGGAAGGCCCTGGATGGAAGCATCGCCGAATACAACAATCTGACCCACAGCACCGAGAACATTCATTCTTTCGGGACCGCTGCAGCCGCAGCGGTGAGGGGTATTAGCGGGATTTGGGTCCGGGAGAAGCAGGCCAAATACCTGCAGCGATTCGTCGAGGATGCGGACCCCATGGTCCAACAGCTGGCGAAGGACCTGGCCGAGCTGATGCAGGAGCTTGGAAGCGAAGGGCCAGACTGTGTATGTTTCTCAGCGGAGAAATTGAAACTCGAAGCCAATTTCATTTCATATTTCTCCTTCCGGCCAGGATTCATGAACCACGGTGATGTGGAGGCATTCGCGACCTGGATGGCCAAGGCCAATGCTGGAAGGGAGCTGGCGGTGGCGGTGGACGCTTCAACCACCAAATTAGGGAAGGCCCACACGGCCTTGGTCGCGGCCGTTAAGCCCGATGGCTCACTAAAGGGGCACCTGGAAGAACTGCGCAGTCTGTCCGAGCAAATCAAGGCGGCGCAGTCCCTTCAGAAAAAGGTGGGATCCGATTAGGCGGATCCTCGAATCATGATCCACAGGCCAAAGGGAGACTCACACCATGGCAAACACGGAACGCCTTGCAGCCCTCCAGAAGGTAAGGGTCGCCCGGAATGCCGTACAGGCAGCCCGCACCAAGGCCGGCCTTACTCCCGAGGATCAGACTGCCCTCACCAAGCTCTTCTTCGACCTCGATGATCTTGAGGATTCGTTGATTCTCGAGGAAATCCGCGACAAGGTCGACTCGATGAGGATCGACGCCAAGGATCTGGCCGATGTCGCAGGTCAAGTGAAGAATGCCCATGCGGCCTTGACCAAGGAAGCCGCACTCGTGGAGGACGCAGCCAAAGCCGTTAATGGACTCGTGCAGGTGGTGACCGCTGCGGCCTCTGCGGGGCTTCTCTAGCGCATTCTCGGCGACACCTGAACCATCATGGGTTGTAAGCCCCCTGGGGCAGGTTCAGTCCCGCGGTGTGGAAGGCGGACTGCAAGGCCCCACCCCGGAAGGCGTCCCGGTCCGCGGCTTCCAGGTGGTCCAGCAGGTGGGACAGGTTGGCGCCGCTGGGCACGGTGGGCACGCCGAGGTCCGCCGCCAACTGGGGCAAGGTGAGATCATCGAGAAAGGTGCCCTCCTCGCGGACCACGAACCCCCGCAGCGTGTACTGGTCCGTCGGCCCCGTATGAGTGCGGAGGCTGGACGATGGCACCACCACCGCGTCCACCCAGTCGGGCCGGCCACCCTTGGCGTCCCGGTCCGCGTGGGCCGCGTACTTCAGATCCTCGCCACAGAGCAGACCCGCCACAGTGACGGTCTCCCCGAAGCTGAAGTTCGCCGCGGCAATCACTCTCAGGTGACTGCCCACGGCGCGGTTCAGCTCAGCGACCACGCGGCTCAGCGTCGGCGCAAAACTGGCACCCGTGAGCAGCAGCACCCGGCGGCCCGCGAAGCCCCTCGCCCGGGGGCTCCTGATGAAGCGGCGGCTGTGCTCCAGGAACCGCCGCACCAGGCCTACGCCGTTCTCCAGCTGGGCCCAGGAGCGCGAGTAGAAGCTGCGGCCCGGCACCTCGATCCCAGCCCGGGTGAACCACTCGTCCGCCAGCAGCAGCCAGGGTTCGCCATTGTTGGCCTTGGCGTAGCGCCGCACCTCCGGCGCCCAGCGGGCCACCCAGGCCCGGGCGAAGGCCGGATCCACGTCCTGCACGTCGGGGAGGTTCTCCCGGTGGGCGGTGAGACCCACGGGCACGCAGGAGAGGCTCAGGACGCTGCCTCGCCCTTCCCGGCGGCGGGCCCAAAGATCCTCGAGAGTGCGCTGCCAGATGGCGCCATCGTTGAGGCCCGGGGCCACCACCGCCTGGGTGTGGACATCGATGCCGCCCGCCAGCAGGTGGTCGAGCTTGCGAAGGATGTCGCCTTCGCGGGGATTGCCCACCACCCGGATGCGGGCCTCGGGCTCCGTGGCGTGGACCGACACGTGGATGGGGCTCAAGCGCTCGCGCACGATGCGGTCCAGCTCCGCATCGTCGCTGCTGGAAAGGGTCGTGAAGTGGCCGTAGAGGAAGGACAGGCGGATGTCTTCATCCTTCAGGTAGAGCGATTTCCGGAAGCCCTTGGGCATCTGGTGCACGAAGCAGAACACGCAGTTCTGCTTGCAGACTTTCACCTCGTCCTGGGCCAGGTCCACCCCGATGCCCTCGCCGCCGTTCTCCACGAAGGTCTCGAAGGTGCTGCCATCCGGCCGCTGCAGGGCGAGTTCAGCCTGGTCCTCCCGGGTGATGAGGAACTGGTAGTTCAGCTGGTCCAGCACCGCCTCGCCGTGGATCTCCAGCAGCGTGTCGCCCGGCCGGATCCCAGCCTCCTCGGCCAGGCTACCGGGTTCCACCGTGATGATCTGTACGCCCTTCTGTGCCAATGAGCCGCTCCATGCTCGGAATCCTCTGGCGAGGATCCCGAGTTCTATTCTGACAGGCAGAAGCGTGGGGGCCTCGGGCTAGGGCAGCACCTTGAAGGCCAGGGCATCGGCCAGCAGGTTCTTGGTTTCGGACCGGTCCTTTTTTGCGGCCGCGACTCCCTCCTCCCGCTGGCTGAAATCATAGAAGGCCCTTTTCGGAGCAACCCGGAGGCGCAGCGACAATTTCGTTCCGGCCCCCTCGGAAGCGGCGGTGGCGGCCCAGTCATAGGCACGGAACGGCGAGTCGCCCGCTTTGGTCGGCAATACGGGAAGGCAGTGGAAGGGCACCAGGACTTCTCCGGTGTAAACAAGCTCAGGTCCTGCACCCTGGAAGACGGGATACCGCCTGGGCACCCCCGGCTTCTGGACTGGGCTAGGAAGGATCCGCCAGCCCAGCGGGGCGAGGGTGACTTCGCTCCCGGAGCGCCTGAAACCTTCGGGATGTTTCACATTGATTTCGATTGAAAAGGGCGTCTCCAGGTCCAGGGGATCACCTGTCTTCGTAATTTCAAGGGTGGCAGTTGGTGGCAGGTCCAGGAGCTTGGCCAGGATGTAGGTTCGGAGGGGTTGGATACCTTGAGCTTGGGCGACCTCACGCATCCCCCAGGCGTCCCCGGATTCCAACAGCTTCAGGGAAGCCTTCAGGGCACCCTGGGCATCAGCCTCGCCCCGGAGGGAGACCTCGACCTTGCCGGGGCTGATGGCCGAGGCGGGAATCTCGGCCCAGACCCCGCCATCCGGCGTGCAGATCAGGACCCTCCCCTCCCGATGGGACTCGCCGAGGAAGCCAAAGGGAGTGAAGCGATCAGTAGGATCGACCAGCAGGAATCTCCCTTTGGGGGTATTCACTTCGGCGGGAAGGCCGAGGCTCCGGTCCAGCCGGATCGCCGCGATGGCGTGATTGAATAAAGGGAGGGAAGGGGGTTCGTCGACTTCAACCCTACCCTCCATGATCCGTGCAAGGACAGGATGCACGGCAACCCCGAGCTGCCGGGCATGGGCCATCAGGAAGCAGGTGAGATCCTTGCAGTCCCCGTATTTCCTGCGCCCGACCTCATCCGCCGCAAGCGGGATCCAACCCCGTTCTGGTGTCAGATAGACCTGCCGATAGTGCAGTTCCTTCGCCATCCATCGAGTCAGAAAATTGAGGCCAGACTTCAGGTCCTTCCCTTTCATCCCTTCAAGGAGAGGCAATTGCAGTTTGTCGGCGTACTGCGACTGCATCCATACGGCGAACACATCCCAGTTGTTCCAGGGAGGCCCCTCCTTCAAGTCAGGATCAAGGAAACGAACATACACGTTTGGAAGCACATTATGGGGGGCCGGGTGATAGGCCTCGTCCTTCGGAAGAGCTGGAACCTGGTCCACGGCGATGCCTCGGTCACCCAAGGGGAAGACTTTCGGCAACCAAGGGTCGAAATGACGGCAGTCCACCACGACCTCGACATGCTTCAGATTGGTAAACCAGCCCTCCTTCTTGGCGGGTTCGAGTTCCCATCTGCGGACGGGATAGGACCGGAGGATGCGGGCAGAGTCGGTGGGGCCCATTGGATGATGGATGACCTCCAGGGACTCGAATGCGACCAGACTGCCTTTGGCCACTCTCGGAAGCGTGGCTCCGGTGAGGGTTTCCATGGATATTTCGGCATCGCTGGCGTTGTCCATGGTGACGACCCGATCTTGATCCAGCTTGGTCACCTCACCATCGGGCCTGAGGTTCCATCCCTTGAGCTTTTTCACCTCGGAGGCCTTCCCGCCCAGGCCAAAAATGACAAATGTACCTTGGTCCAGGGCCCGCTCACTGAGGACCTTGACGAGGCTCAGGCGCCGGGCCCGGATCTCGCCCTCGCCGGAATAGGCCACCTCAGTCCGCTCGAAGAGACCCCAGGCATCTAAGTCGGTCGGAACCGTTTCCCTGACGGCCGCCTCAGCGTGGGGCCGCGCCCAGTCGGGCAGCTTGGAAAAGTCCTGGGAGAGCAGGGGTGCCAGGCAGACCAGAGGGGGGACCAGCCAGCGGATCGACAGCATGCGGCTCATGACTGCCGCTCGAGAGTGAGCGTGCGGCGAGCTGCGCTTTCGATCCACTCCATGAATGACCTGAAGGAGGCATAGGTCGAGGGGTTCGAGATGACCTGTTTCACTTCCACTGTGAAGGACACGACGGTCTGTTCCTCCTCCCCGGTTCCAGTGGTCTTCACTTTCCAGCTGACAGTCCCGAATTCGTTGCTCTGGACGAAGTCCAGGTCCTTTCCGAGGACCCATCCTTTCGGGACCTTGAACTTGGAGACGGCACCGAATACGCGGCAGAAGGGGAGGACGATCGGACTCTTCCTGGTCTCAGGCCAGGCATCGGGCATGCTCAGTGGATAGGGGAGCCCAGGGAAGGGGGAGAACTGCCTGCGCCTCCCCTCCTCAGCTTCCTTCGTGGCCTCGAGCGTCCAGCTCACGTTCATCCGGTTGTCAGTGGCATGCTCGACCATGACCTTGGTGATCGTGTAGGCCTTCAGATTTGGCTCCATGTCCTCCTTCAGCTTCCGGTCCTGTTCCTTGGCCTCGAGGGAGAAGAACTTGTTCCGCTCGGTGAATTCCGGGAAGCCGGAAAACCGCGCCTTCATGGAGAAGCGCTCTTCATCGGCCAGCGTGATTTCGTACTCATACAAGGAGCCGTTGGCCCTGGAAGTCTGGATACCGACCGCATAGGGCTGGGTGGTCCAGTTCTTGGGATTCAAGAGCAGGCCCTGGGTTCCCTGAAAATCAGGATTCATGATTCCGGCCGGGAAATACCGTGCTGATGGGTTAAACCAGACGAATCCTCCAGATTTTGTGGCGACGCCAATGAGCAGATCAGTGAACTGGTATACATTCGGCAGGTCGAACTGGAAGACCCGCAGATTCCGATCGGCCACCAGCAGCAGCTTCGGGTCCAACCCTTCATCAACGAGCAGCTGGAAGAAGATGTAATGCATCCCACTGGCGGAGGTGCGCCTTCGTTTGACGGTGGCATCCAAATCCTGGGCCTCCATCTTCTCTTCGGCAGCCTTCTTGGAAAGGGCGGCGAATTCCGCGAAGGTGAGTTGGCTTCCGTTCTGGATCTGCTCCCCCAGCCGCATGAGGATGGCACTCGCTTTGGAAGCTGGATCCCCATCCAGGCCCGCCCTCAGGGCCCTGGACCACTCCCGGTAGGTGCTTCCGGTTTTCAGGATGTCCACGTGGGAATATTTATAATACTTGTTCGCGACCACTTCCCAGTAGACCTTGGGACCATTCCTCGCCGCATCTGAAAGAAGCATGGAAGGCTGATGGAAGAAGATGAGCATGGGCCGTTCACTCGCCGTCGGCAAGGAATAGGGCTCGGGTTCATAGGCCGGCAGGTTCCTGAAGGTGAACACGTTGTAGCCCCCCTTCGCTGATTGCTCCGGGCGGAGTGCCCCCAGGCCGAACAGGCCCGACCCCATATAGGATTTAGACCACACTTCCAGAACCTTCTGGCGGATAGGATAGGTGTCAAGGATTGGGAGCTCGACCCAGTTTCCATGGATGTAGGACCCGACCCGGTAGTAGATGTCCACCACGCAATCCGATGTCAGCCCCGGGGGAATGAGGGACTGCCGCTTCGATGCCCACCTGCCCACTTTGAGGGAGGCGGAGACCAGGTCCTTGGCGCTGTTGAAGGAGGTCACCTGCCCATCTGGCTGCACGGTGCGGCCATCCAGCTCGTAGATCCTGTTGAAGGCAGGCAGGGTCGCCGCCCCTTTCCCCGCTTCACCGAAAATCCGGATGCGTTGGCGTACCTCGGTTTCCCCATTGTTGTAACGAACCCAGTGGTCGAGGATTACGGCGCCGTGGGCACCCGGCCCGTCGTCCTGCTTAATGGCCCAGACCTCGGGCGCGATGGCAGGCCAATCCTTAGCCAGCCCAGGAGCGCAGAAGAGCAGCAGTCCAAGAAAGGTTCTGAGGATTGCAACACGCATGTCAGTCTCACTGGATGCAATCTGGAATCAATTCGGGTGAACAGGACCGGAACCGGGCACGGACCCCGGCTCTGCTGGCGTTTCCCTCTGGCCTGCAGAAGTGGGGATAAGGATGAGGCGGAACTGAATAAGCTCCACCTCAGGCCGGTGCCTTGGTCTGTTTGCGCGCCTCGACCACCTTGTCGGCGTCGCGGCCGATGAGCTCCTGCAGATGGTGGAAGGCCCAGGTGAAGGAGCCGACACCCATGGTGAGGCTGCGGAGCTCCACCACCACGTCGCCCATCTCGGCCTGGGGGATGTAGGCCGACACGATATCCCAGCCGGTCCAGCCGGGCCGGGCGTCGAAGCCCAGCACCTGGCCGCCCCGGCGGCCGGTGACGAGGCGCTGGGCCTTGGGGGTGAACTCGCTGGGCACGGCGATGTGCACCTCGCAGATGGGCTCCAGCAGCACCGGATGGCAGACGGCCCCGGCCTCAGTCATGCCGATGCGGGCGGCGGTCTTGAAGGCCATGTCGGAGCTGTCCACCGTGTGGTAGCTGCCATCCACCAGGGCCACGTAGATGTCCACCACGGGGAACCCCAGGGGGCCGCGCTTCATCCAGTCCACGATGCCGTGCTCCACGGCACCGAAGAAGTTCTTGGGCACCACGCCACCCACGATCTTCTCTTCGAATTCGAAACCTTCGCCCCGCTGCCTCGGCTTGACCTCCAGCCACACATCGCCGAACTGGCCATGGCCGCCGGTCTGGTGCTTGTGGCGCCCATGGACCTTGGCGGCCTTCGTGAAGGTCTCCCGGTAGGGGACCATGGGCGGGTGCTGCAGGACGTCCAGGCCGAAGCGGCTCTTGAGGCGGTCCAGGGCGCACTTGAGGTGCACCTCGCCCTGGCCCCAGAGGATGCGCTCCTGGGTCTCGGCGTTCTGTTCCACCTTCAGGGAGGCGTCCTCCTCACACAGCCTCTGCAGCGCGAGGGACAGCTTCACGTCGTCGCCGCTCTTGGTGGTGTGCAAGCTGAGGGCCAGCATGGGCTGGAGGGGCTCGGGCCAGGCCAGTTCCAGCCTGGCGGTGGGCGTCAGGCCCTCGCTGGTGCGTACCTCGTCCATGCGGCCCAGGGCCACAACCTCGCCGGCCGTGGCCTTCTGCTGCTTGATCTGCTGGGCGCCGAACAGCTTGTTGATGCCGCTGACGCGGTTGCCTGCCAGGGAAGTGCCGTCCACTACCTCGCCGCGCCACACGCGGGAGATGCTCAGTTTGCCCACGTGCTGGGCGTGGACGGTCTTGAACACCTGGACCAGGGTGTCCTTGCCCGCGGGAATGCCCAGGCGAGCAGCGGTAGCGTCCACGCGGGGCGCCTCGTCGCAGAGGGCCTGGAAGAGGCGGCGCACGCCGGAGTCCTTGTCGGCGGAACCGAAGAAGACCGGCACCAGCAGGTCATCGCGCACGTCCTTGGCCAGGTCCTCGGAGACCTCCTCCAAGGGGGGGACCATGTCACTGAGCAGCTCTTCCATGAGGTGGTCATCGAAGTCCGCGAGCTTCTCCAATAGCTGTTGGCGGGCCTCCCGCTCTTCGGGCACCACCGATTCCGGCAGCTGCACCAGGTCCGCATCCTTGTCGGCCTCATATTTGTAGGCGTGCTCGCTGATGAGGTCCACGTAGCCCGTGGTCTGGTCGCCTTCGCGGATGGGGATCTCCACGAGTACCAGGGGCCGTTCGGAGATCACCTGAAGGGCATTGAGCACATCCTTGAGCTTCCCGGCGCTGCCGGGAGCTTCCATCTTGTTGATGAACAGGACATGGGGAATCTTGTGGTCGTCGAGAAACTTGAGGGCGGGTGCAGCCATCAGGACGCGGGCCGGATCGGGGTCGCATACCACCACGGCGATGTCGGCGGCCATGACCGCGTGGACGGTCTCCTGACGGAACTCCACGGAACCCGGGCAGTCGATGAGGGTCCAGGCCTCGCCCTGGTAGGTGCAGGCCGCGAGGCTGGCCTCCACACTCATCTGGCGGGCCTTGGCCTCCATGGACGCGTCGCCGACGGTGTTCCCCTCCTTGACGGAGCCCTTGCGCGGCAGGGCGCCTGCCACGAAGAGAAGGCTCTCCATCAAGGAGGTCTTTCCGGAGAGGTAGGGACCGACGATGGCCGCTACGCGTGGAGTTGACTGGGAATTCCCGCTCACAGTGCCTCCTGATTGTTTGGTTCGGATGTCGACCGTCCCAAGTGTTCCGAGCTTGTTACACCCTGGCAACACCGAAAAAAAGCCGCCCGGCAAAAGGCGGCTTAAGTCACAAAATGGCGGGAGTTCTAGTTTCGCAAAGGCTTGCCGGATTTAAGGATCGACTCCATGCGGGCCTGGGTCTTTTCGAAGCTGCACAGGCGGGCGAAGGCCTGGCGCTCCAGTTCGAGGATCCGCTCCTCGCTCACCTCCTGCACGAGGCTCACGTCCCCGCCGCAGAGGATGTTGGCGAGTTCGCCCATGATGATCGCGTCGTGCTCGCTGGCCAGCCCCTGGAGCTGGTAGTCGCGAACGGCCATCTTGAGGGCCTCGCTGCCGCCCCGGCCCGGCAGGCGCAGGGTGCGCTCCTTCACGGGCTGGAAGTCCGCGGCCATCTTCAGGACCTCCTGCTTGGCTTCATGCAGCAGGAAGGCCTTGTTCATGACCCGGCGGTCCGTGCGGCGCAGGTAGCCGTTCTGCTGGGCCTCGTCGAAGCTCGTGTGGACCGTGGCCGTGCCGATGCCCTGGAAGGCGGCCTTCACCTTGGGCATTGGCCCCAGCTGGCCCTGGGCGGCCATGGCGTCCTCCATGCGGAGCAGCATCTGCAGGCAGCCACCACCGGCCGGGATGACACCCACGCCCACTTCCACCAGGCCGATGTAGAGCTCGGCGTGGCCCACGACCCGCTGACAGGCCATCGACATTTCGCAGCCGCCGCCCAGGGCCAGGTTGAAGGGCGCCGCCACTGTGGGGAACGGCGCATAGGTGAGCATACGGCCCGCATATTGCAGCCGCCGGGCCACTTCTTCGATCAGGTCGAACTGTTTGTCCTTGGCGGCGTTCAACACCATCACCAGGTTCGCCCCGGCACTGAAATGCTGGCCCTGGTTACCCAGCACCAGGCCCTTGAAACGGCCGGGAATGTGCTTCTGGACGGTGTCTTCCATCAATCCGATGATGCTGTCGTCGAGGGCATTCATCTTGCTGCGGAAGGCGAGGCAGGCTACGTCGTCGCCCAGGTCGATGAGCTGGCAGCTGCCGTTCTCGGCGACCACCTTGCCCCGGCCCTCCTCGCGCTTGAGGATGATCACCCGCTTGTCTTCGAGGATCGGATCAAAGGCCAGCGTCTTGGGATTCAGCTGGGCTACCGGAACGCCATGTTCCCAGCGGTAGAAGTGGGTGATGCCCTTGGCAAGCATCTGCTCGACGAGGGGCGCGATGGGCAGCTCCTCGAAACGCATGCGGGCCACGACCCGCTCGACGCCCAGGGTGTCCCAGAGCTCGAAGGGCCCCAGCTCGAAGGCAAAGCCGTTCCGGATGGCGCGATCCACGTTCAGCGGACCATCTGTCACCTCGCCCAGGCGATTCACGGCGTAGGTGAGGTTGGGCGCGATGCAGCGCCAGGCCAAGCGGCCGGCCTCTGTATCGCTGGTGAGCAGGGTCCTCACCTTTTCCGCAGGATCGTCGATGCCCTTCAGCTCCTTCAGGATGGGCCAGTCCTTCTTCACCTGCGGGACGTACTCGCGGGTGGCCGGGTCGATGGCCAGGAAGGTCTTCCTGCCCTTCTCGTCCTTGGGGCCCTTCTTGAAGAAGCCCTGCTTCACCTTGTTGCCAAACAGCTTGTTATCCAGCATCCACTGGAGGAACTCCGGGAACTTGAAGACGTCCCGCACCTCATCGTTCGGACACAGGTCGTAGACGTTCTTGGCGGTAGCCGCGAGGATGTCCACGCCCGCCAGATCTGCGGTCCGGAAGGCCGCGCTCTTGGCGCGAGCGGCCGCATCCCCCAGCACCAGGTCCAGCACCTCGAAGGGGATGTGTTCGGCCAGGGCCAAGTGCAGGGTGGCCATGATGCCGTGGATGCCGATGCGGTTGCCGATGAAGGTGGGCGAATCAAAAGCGGGCACCACTTCCTTGCCGAGACTCTCCTCCAGCCAGGTGCGGAAGACGTGGGCTTCCGCCTCGTCCACCTCGGGGCCCTTCACGAACTCCAGCAGCCGCAGGTAGCGCACGGGATTGAAGAAGTGGGTGATGACGAAGTGCTTCCGGAAGGCGTCCGTGCGGCCCTCCACCAGGAGCTTCAGGGGGATGCCCGATGTGTTCGAGCTGATCCAGGCGCCGGCCTTGAGATGAGACTCGAGCCGCCCGTACAGGTCGCGCTTGATGGCCAGGTCCTCCTTCACCACCTCCACGACCCAGTCGCAGTCCGATAGGCGGTCCAGGTGGTCCCGCAAGTTGCCGGGCCGGATTTTCTTCAGGAACGACGGGTGCATGGCCAGGGCGGGCTTGGATTTCGCGAGGGCCGCCAGGGCGCCCTCCGCCAGCTTGTCCGGCGCCGCCTCGTCGATGACGATGTCCAGCAGTTCCACCTGGCAGCCTGCGGAAGCCACATGGGCCGCGATGCCCGAGCCCATCACACCCGATCCCAGTATGCCGATCTTCTTGATGTTCATCTCCAACCTCCAAGTCGATGTCGTGTGGTTGGATCAGAGTTTCTCGATGATGGACGCGATGCCCTGGCCGCCGCCGATGCACATGGTGGCGATGCCGTACTTGCCGCCATCGGTCTCAAGGCGGTTCAACAGGGTCGTGAGAATGCGGGCGCCACTGGCGCCGAGGGGATGGCCGATGGCGATGGCTCCGCCCCAGGCGTTCACCTTGGCGGGGTCATAGCCGCCTTCGCGGATCACGGCCAGGCTCTGGGCGGCGAAAGCTTCATTCAGTTCCATGGCGTCGATCTGGTCGAGCTTGAGGCCGAAGCGGTCCAGCACCTTCTTCACCGCAGGCACGGGGCCGATGCCCATGCGCTCCGGCTCCACACCGGCCACGGCGCCGCCGATGATGCGGGCCCGGGTCTTCAGGCCCAGGGACTTCGCCAGTCCCTCTTCCATCACCAGCATGAAAGCGGCGCCATCCGTGATGGGGGAACTGTTGCCGGCGGTGACGGTGCCGTCCGCCAGGAAGGCGGGCTTCAACTCGCTCAGTTTCTCGAGGGTGGTATCGGCGCGGACGCACTCGTCCTGCTGCAGGGTGACGGGCTTGCCATCGAGGCCCCTGGTCTCGAAGCGCACGATCTCCTTTTCGAACTTTCCGGCCTTCCAGGCAGCCGCAGCTTTCTGGTGGCTTCCGAAGGCGAACTCGTCCTGCTCTCGGCGGGTGATCTTATATTCCTTGGCCAGGTTCTCGGCGGTGATGCCCATGGAGCAGTAAGCATTCGGGAAGTTCTGGCTGATGTAGGGATCCACGCTGGGGTTGAAGCCCATCATGGGCACCTTGGACATACTCTCCACGCCGCCCGCGAGGAAGAGGTCGCCCTGGTTCGTCATGATGGCCCGGGCGGCCATGAGCATGGCCTCCTGGCTGCTGCCGCAGAAGCGATTGATGGTGGCGGCGCCGGCGGTGAGGGGCAGCCCCGCCCGGATGCTGATGAGGCGGGCCATGTTCATGCCCTGTTCGCCTTCGGGCATGGCGCAGCCCACCAGCACATCCTCCAGGCCCGACCAGTCCTTCAGCAGGGGCTTGAGGGCCTCGATCACCACCGAGCCCAGTTGCTCGGGGCGGGTGGCGGCATAGCTGCCCTTGACGCCCCGGCCGACGGGGGTGCGTTTGGCTTCGACGATCACTGCGGTTCGCATGGGGCCTCCAATGGGATGCAACTTTGGCTCTAGGATTCCACGGAGCCTAGCACCCGCGGCCATGCGCGTGAGCACTTACCCTAGGTCAATGGATTCGCCCCAACCGGACCTGTCTTCAGTCAAGATGGAAGCACTCCCCGGACCCGCCATGGCCTCCACTTCCGCCCACTCCCTGGAACCGCTGCTCGCCGAATGCCGGAAGGTGATCGTGGGCCAGACCCTGTTGCTGAACCGCCTGCTGGTGGCCCTCCTATGTCGCGGCCACGTCCTGCTGGAAGGCCTCCCGGGCCTGGCGAAGACGCGCACCATCAAGACGCTGGCAGCAGCCAGCCACACCAGTTTCCGCCGCATCCAGTTCACGCCGGATCTGCTTCCCAGCGACGTGGTGGGCACGCTCATCTTCGATCCCAAGCAGCTCACCTTCACGCCCAAGCGCGGACCCATCTTCGCGAACCTGCTGCTGGCCGACGAGATCAACCGTGCACCCTCCAAGGTCCAGGCCGCCCTGTTGGAGGCCATGGAGGAACGCCAGGTCACCCTGGGCGAGGACAGCTTCCCCCTGCCCGATCCATTCCTCGTGCTGGCCACCCAGAACCCCCTGGAACAGGAGGGTACCTTCCCCCTGCCCGAGGCGCAGATGGACCGGTTCCTCTTCAAACTCCGCGTGGACTACCCCAAGCAGGAGGAAGAGGTTGAAGTGCTGCGCCGTGCCCACCTGAATGGCGATCAGGTGCACCCGGTCGTGGACGGTCCCAGCCTGCTGGCGGCGGGCCGGGAGGCCGCAGCGGTACGCCTGGATGACGCCATCCGGACCTACATCGTGCAGCTCGTGCAGGCCACCCGGCCCGGTCATGGCCGGTCCTGGAAGGGCAAGGAACTGCTCCGCTGCGGCGCCAGCCCCCGGGCTTCCCTGGCGCTCCAGTCCTCATCGCGCGCCCTGGCCTACCTCCAGGGTCGCGACCATGTGCTGCCCCAGGATGTGGTGGACCTGGCGCCGGACGTGCTGCGCCACCGCCTGCTGCTCACCTTCGAAAGCGAGGCCGACGGCGCCACCACGGACCAGGCCATCACTCAGCTGCTCCAGGCCATGCCCCGGCCTTGACTTCAGGCGGATGACTCTCCAACCTGTTCGCAAGATTGCCGAATTCCCGGAGGTACTCTGTGCCGCGACCTAAGCTGCTTAAGATCCGCCTTATCTACAGCGTGGAGGGAAGCCAGGTCCCCCTGGAACTGGACATCGAACCCGCCAAGGTCACCTCCCTCTTCTTCAACGAACATGCCGCCGTGGAGATCCTCGGGGGCTTCTACGAGGGTGCCGCCCGCACCATCACCCGGGATCAAGCCATCGCCCGATTCGGCGCCCGTGCGGAGGCATGGTTTCCCGAAGGCAAGGATTCCCTTCCCCTCGACAAGGCCTTTTTGAAGTTGGCCTGGGGTGCCGACACCAGGAAGTCCACCAGTGATACCGCCGGCCAGGTGTACCCCCGGGCCAATGTGCATGCCCTGCCCGTCGTGCTCATGAAGGATCCTGAGTGCATGCCGAGTGGCGGGCCATGAAAGTCATCCCCCCGGTCCCACCGTCTTGAACATGCGGCGGATCTCAGGGTTATGTGGATCCAGCGCAAAGGCCCGCCGGATGCGGGCCTTTGCATCCCTGTTCTCGCCCCGCGCTTCCGCGAGCTGCGCTCCCCTCAGCCACAGGGTGGCGACCTGGGGGAAGCGCTTCACGCCAACCTGGAACTGGATTTCGCCCTCTTCCAGGGCCCGAGCCCCCCGGACCGTTCCAAACCCTGTGGCCCTTCCCTTCCAAAGGGCGACTTCCACCAGGTTGGAAGCCAGAATCGAATGGAAGGGCGCCAGTAGCCTGGCCTGACGATAAGACTGGTCAGCCTGTTCCAGATCGGCCTGAGCGCCCGCCTCGTGATGGACCGTCTCCCACTGCCCACGCATCAGCGCGGCGTTGGCGATGCCGTACTGGGAGCGGAAGCTCGGCCTCTGCATGAGCGCCATTTTGAAACTCTGCATGGATTGTTCGAGGGAGGGCCGCGGATCCAACCCATGCGTGCGCTCGTACTCCGCCCGCTCCCCCCAGAGGTAACCCAAAAATTCCCGCAGGGACTTGGCCTCAGGTTCGCGGTCCAGCCCCCGAAGGATCACTTGGAGGGCGGATTCAAAGACGTCCCAGGGGGGTTGCCCCCGCAGGGCGCCTTCCGACATGCGCCATATCGACACCCCTGCCAATTCCTGCGCCAGACCCAAGTGGCCCGGCTGCAATTCGAGGGCCTGTCGGCCATGGGCCAAGGCCTGATCCAGCCATGGAATGGGATCCCCCAGCTCCGGAGATTTGGCCGCGAAACTCTCCGCCTGCATCGCGCCTTCGAGCGCTTCAAACGGTGGATGGGCTGACCCCACCAAGGGGGCCAAAAGCGCCAGGGCCTGCCGCAAGGCGTCCGCTCCCGAGCGGCCAGCCACATGCTCATTGATGGCTTTGGCCGTGAGCAGGGAGGCCTCCAGCACCGGCGCTTGCCGACCATCGGGTTCGAGGGTCCGGAGTTTTGACACGACGTCTTCTACCGAGGCGCGCAAGATCTTGCCCTGAGTCGGACCTGTTTCGAACGAGCCATAGAGCATCACCCCGATCCGGCCCGCCAGCTCCAGGGCCTGCACGTCGCACGGCGCGGCGTTCTGCGCGGAGCGGGCGCTCTGATGGGCCTTCGCCAGCATCGCGGCACGCTCCGGTCCGCTCTTCAGCATGCCCCAGGACATCAGCACCTGGGCCTCCAGCAGCTCAGCCTCATAGAACCAGGGCGCTTCGACCTGGGCCTCCTTCGCCCGGGCGATGGCCTCCTCCCAGCGCCCGGAGGCCCATGCCGCCTGCCCTTCCAGGTATGCGAGCGGGATCAGCGAGGCGGTGGCCCCGGATTTCAGCAACGGCTCGATGCGGGATGCGGCGCGCTCCTGGAGCCGGCTGACGGCCTCCTTCCGCGCGTCCTCTTGATCGATCCGCCAGGCCTCATCCATGGCGTGCTGATGGAGTTCCAGCATGGCCCGGCCCAGGGCGGACCGCAGTTCCGGCGTATCAAACCCCAGTGCCCTCGCCCGCTCCAGATGCGCCTGCGCCAGCTCCGGCTGGCCCAGGGCCAGCCTCGCGCGGCCGATCGCGTACTGCCCCGGTGCCTCCGCGATCGAGCTCTCGGCTTGCACTTCTTCCGCCAGGCGGGCCACCCGCCCCTCCAAGTCCCGGAGTTCCGGTCCCAGGTCGTGGGGCGGGGAAAGTTTGAGGTACCGGGCCAGGGCCTCGATCCGCTCGGCCGCCTGGGCGAAGCGCTGGGCATGGGCGGCCTGGGCCTGGGCCCGCAGCCTTTCCCTCACGGCCAAACCGCCGAAGAGGGCGATGGAGAGGAGCACCGCGGTCGAGGCTGCCACGAGGGCCTTCCGCCTACGGGCCCAGTGGAACAGACGCTCCGTGGCTGTGGCCGGGCGGGCCTGGATGGGCTCGCCATCGAGAATGCGCTGGAGGTCCTCTCCCAGGGCCCGGGCAGTCTCGTAGCGGCGCCGCGGGTCCTTCTGGAGGCAGGTGAGCACGACCGTTTCGAGATCCACCGGGATGGTGGGCACAAGGCGGCGCAGCGGGACCGGATCGTCCTTCACGATGCGCGACATGCACTCCAGGCCCTCGCCGGCGAAGGGAGGATCCCCTGTCAGAAGCGTGTGAAGCGTGGCTCCCAGCGAGTAGACATCTGAGCGCCGGTCCAGCAGGGCCGCGTTCCCGCGGACCTGCTCCGGAGACATGTAGCTCACCGTCCCCATCACGCGACCCGTCTCGGTGAGCCCTCGGCCCTCGCCACCGCGGGCCAGCCCGAAATCGAGCACACAGGCGCGGGTGGACCCGTCCTCGGAGCGGTCGATCATCAGATTGGCCGGCTTCAGGTCCCGGTGGACCAGGCCCACCCGGTGGGCTGCGTGGACGCCTTCACAGACCTCGGCCATGCGACGGAGCAGGGCCTCCAGTGGCAGGTCCGGCGCAGCCTCCTGCAGGGTCTCCCCGCGGAGGAACTGCATGGCGATGTAGGGCTGGCCGCGCCACTCGCCGACCTCGTAGACCCGGCACACATTCGGGTGGTCCACCCGGGCCTGGAGCTGCGCCTCCTGGATGAACCGCTGGAGGAGGTCGGGGTGGTCGCGCCGGAGGAGCTTCAGGGCCACCACCCGGTGGAGGCGCGGATCCATGGCCTTGAAAATGCGCCCCATGCCCCCTTCGCCAAGCAGTTCGAGGGCTTCAAAACGGCCCCACTGGTCAAGCGTCTGGGCCTGGAAGACACTCCCCTGCCGGAGCCCCTTCGCGGGGGAGGCACTGCCAGGGGAGGAATCCAGCCCGGCATCTGTCGGCGTTTCGGCACCCCCGGCAGGCAGGTCCGCCGTGATCTCCATGGACCAGTGGTTCGCCTCATCGGCCTCCATCTCGGCCAGGTCCAGGACCAGCCTCCGAAGGACGGCTTCAGACATCTGCCCGGAGGCCACCAGGTCCCCAAGATCCGCATTGCGGGCGATTCCGGGTTCGAGCAGCCCCCGGGCCACAGCCAAGGCCAGCACCCGCTCGTCAGCAGTCGCCATGCCAGCCCATCTCCACGGAGGTGACTCCTGTGTGAATTCACCATGGTGACGCCATCGGACCCTCCGGTGAAGGTAACCTTGGTTGACCGGGGCCAGACCGTCGATCAGACTGATCTTGGCCCTGGCGCTGGAAAGGAGGTTCGATGAGACGACAAGCTGACCTCTCCGAACCTCCGTCGAGTCGCGCCGCCCGCTGAGGCGGCACGTCCCCGCTCCCCCGAATCCGCACCTTGAACAGGATGTAGGCCCGCTCCCGCGAGCCGCCTCCGCTCCTCCGGGCCGGCCATGATGAACCGATTTCTCGACACCATGTGGGGGCAGGCCAACGCCCTGTTCTCGCCCCTCCGGCGGCGGCGTTGGGTGGACCTCCTGCTCGTCGCCGCGGCCTTCGGCATGCTCTACGGCCTGATCCTTCTGGGCCACCAGTGGACGGACATCCAGCGGCCCGTGCTGGAGATCGACCTGTCTCCCTGGGCCCTGCCCAAGTACACCTTTTTCTCCATGATGCGGGGCCTGGCGGCCTACCTGATCTCCTTCGTCTTCACCCTTGTCTACGCCTACTGGGCCGCCAAGGACGCCCGCTCGGAGCGGCTGCTCGTGCCGCTGCTGGACATCCTCCAGAGCATCCCGGTGATGACCTTCATCGTGCCGCTGATGCTCGCGCTGGTGGCGACCTTCCCCCATAGCAATGTGGGCATCGAACTGACGGCCATCATCGCCATCTTCACGGGCCAGGCCTGGAACATGACCTTCAGCCTCTACCACTCCCTGAAGAGCGTACCCGCCGAGTTGCAGGAGGCTGGCACGGTGTACCGGTTCAACTGGTGGCAGCGCTTCAAGTGGGTCGAACTCCCCTTCGCCACCACGGGCCTGGCCTGGAACAGCATGATGAGCATGGCCGGAGGCTGGTTCTTCCTCATGCTGGTGGAGGCCTTCAAGCTGGGTGACAAGGACTTCCGGGTGCCCGGCCTGGGCTCGTACATGAGCATGGCCGTAGAGCATGGCGATGTGCGCGCCCAGCTCTGGGCCGTGGCGGCGATGATCCTGATGATCGTACTGCTCGACCAGGTGCTGTGGCGGCCCATCGTGGTGTGGGCCCAGCGCTTTCGCATCGAGGACACGGTCCAGGTGGCTGATTCCCAGAGCTGGTTCCTGAACCTCATCCGCGGCTCCCGGCTCATCCGTAGGTGGGACCGCTGGCGGGTCAAGCGACGGCGGAACCGGCAGCATCGCCATCCGGTCCGAAAGCGGGTCCAGGCGGACGCCAGCATCGATCGGGCGGCCCATGCCGCACCCTGGCTGGCCATGGGGGCCCTCATCGTCCTGTCGGGGTTCCTCGTCTTGGGCGGCTTTGGTATCTTCCATCTGCTCCATCAGCTCCCGTCCGGCGCCTGGTGGACCCTCCTCAAGGCCGACGGGCTCACCCTCTCGCGGGTGATGGCATCCGTCCTCATCGGACTCTGCTGGACCCTGCCCGCAGGCCTCGCCATCGGCCTCTCTCAGCGGCTGTCCCGCATCTTCCAGCCCATTGTCCAGGTGGCGGCCTCCTTCCCCGCGCCCATGCTCTTCCCGGTGGTCGTGGCCATCCTGGCTTCCCTCAGGATCGGCCTGGGCTGGGGCAGTATCGCCCTCATGCTGCTGGGCACCCAGTGGTACATCCTCTTCAACGTGATCGCCGGGGCCAGCGCCATCCCCAGCGACCTGCGGGAAGTGGGAACCGCCTTCGGCTTCAGCCGCTGGCAACGCTTCCGCAATCTCTATCTGCCCGCCATCTTCCCCTACCTGGTGACCGGTTGCCTGACGGCCGCGGGGGGCGCCTGGAACGCCAGCATCGTGTCCGAGTACTACAACATCAGCGGACCCACGCTGCAGACTTTTGGCCTCGGGGCCATCGTTAGCCAGGCCGGCGAACAGCGGGATTTCCCCCTCCTGGCCGCCTCCACCCTGGTCCTGGCCGCGACGGTGGTGCTGTTCAACCGCCTGATCTGGAAGCCGCTCTACAAGATCGCCGAAACCAACTATTCCCTGTCGAAGTGAGGGACCCATGATTCACGCCATCAACGCCAATCACGAAGTCATCTGCGAACTGAAGGGCATCCAGAAATCCTTCGACCGGGAGACTGGCCACCCCCTGCGGGTGCTGGAGGACATCAATCTGGATGTCCGCGCCAATGAGGTGGTCTGCCTCATCGGGCCGTCCGGTTGCGGGAAGTCCACCATCCTGCGCATCTTCGCCGGCCTGATCCAGCCCACGAAGGGCCGGACCTTCTACCACGGCGAGGAGATGGAGGGACTCAATCCGGGCGTGGCCATCGTCTTCCAGAACTTCGCCCTCTACCCGTGGATGACGGTGGAGGCCAACGTGAAGACCGTGCTCCAGGCCCAGGGCCTGGACGACGAGACCATCAAGGCCAAGGCCCATCGGGCCATCAGCCTGGTGGGCCTGGAGGGCTTCGAAGAGGCCTATCCCCGGGAGCTCTCCGGCGGCATGAAGCAGCGCGTGGGCATGGCTCGCGCCCTCAGTGTCGATCCAGAGATCCTGTTCATGGACGAGCCCTTCAGTCACGTGGACGCCCTCACGGCAGAGGGCCTCCGGGCTGAGATCCTGGACATCTGGGATGATGCCGAGCGCAACCCGTCCTCCATCCTTATGGTGAGCCACGACATCAAGGAAGTGGCCTACATGGCCGACCGCATCGTGGTGCTGTCGGCCAACCCCGGCCGCCTGCGCACCATCGTGGAAAACCCCCTACCCCGGCCCCGGGACATGCGCAGCCCCGAGTTCCTCCGCCTGGTGGACCAGCTCCACGACATCATCACCAGCACGGAACTCCCGGACGTGGAAATCACCGCCCCAACACCCAGCTTGCAGCCCGACATCGTGGAACCGCTTCCTCCAGCTCCCTCCTCGGACATCCTCGGCCTGCTGGAGTACCTGGAGACCCAAGGCGGCGCGGGGGACCTCTTCCAGGTGGCCGCCGCCACCCACGTGACATTCGAGAAGATTCTCGCCTCCGTGAAGGGCGCGGAGATGCTCGACTTCGTGGATACCCCCAAGCGCCAGGTCGTCCTCACGCCCCTGGGCCAGCGCTTCGTGCGGGCCAACATGGATGACCGCAAGGACATCTGGAAGGCCCAGCTCCTGGAGCTGCGCCTGTTCCGCCTGGTCCAGGAACTCATCGACCTGCACGAGGGCGAGCTGAAAGCAGACGAGTTGCTCGCCGAGCTGCAGCAGCGCCTGCCCATGGAGAACTCCGAGCAGACCTTCGACACCCTGGTCACGTGGGGCCGCTTCGGTGAACTCTTCGCTTACCGCGAAGAGCGCGGCGTTCTCACGCCGGAGTAGCTCTCTGCGTGTATCAGAACTGGGCGTGGAGCCTCAGGGCAAAGATGTCCACGGGCCCGCGGTCGCGGTTGTAGCCGGGATTCCAGATCCGCTGGGCATCCAGGGTGGCGGTGAAGAAGCGCCCCAGCGACACGGCGTAGTAGGTCTCGATGAGCCGTTCCTGGTCATAGTTCAGGCGTCCGTCCCCGAGCATGAAGCCCAGCCCGCCCGCGGCCAGGTAGGCCCGGTGATCCGGGGATAGGCCATTCGCAACGAGAGCAACCCCGAGGCGATCCTGGCCCCGGTTCCATCCGGCTCCTGCCAGGGAAAGACCGAAGGCCAGGGAGCGATCCACTTCTGTGAAGACCCAGGTCTCCGTGCGGCCGTCATTCCAACCCGCCCTGAGGAAGCCTCCCAGGTCCCCGGTCAGGGCCTGGTCGGCACTGAGGCCCCAGCCGTACTTGATGCGGCCCGGCTGGCGGGTGACGATCACATCCGGCGCGAGGGGCGACAGCTGGAGGCTCTCCTGGTAGCTGCCCATGTCGGCATGGTTGGCGTAGCCGAGGATCCGGACATGGCCCGCCTGGCCGCCAATCTCGTGATCATGTTCCACCTCGATCACATCCCCGTGGGCGCGATCCACCTGGTGATCGAAGGACAGGCCATTCGCCTGGGTGGGCACCATGAAACTGCCTGCGCGAAGGGCCCAGGCATCCCAGTACAGCTCGAAGGCCACGCCCCAGCTGTAGCCCCGGGTGTCCGCCGGGTAGTCCCAGGCCGCGGTGTCCATGAGGGTCCAGTTCAGGAACTGGGTACGGGGGTCGTGGGCGTAGGCGTTGGCATCGAAGATGTCGCCCAGGGCAATCCTTCCCACGGTCATCACGACCCGGTGGCGGTCACGGGATCCGGACAACTGGTTCTGGTCCGGGGCAACGGGCTCACTACCGCCACCGAAATCCCAGGTCTGCCGCAGGAATAGGCGGGCGAGCGAGACCTTCAGCTCGGGGCTGGCCACCCGGTAGATCTCGCCGTTCGGCGCAGCGGCGAGACCCAGGACATGGCTGACGCCCTGCCCTCCGGCGAGCTCCGGATTCACGTAGAACTCGGCGCCCTCCCAGAGGCGGCACCCGAGGAACAGGGTGGAGGTGAGGGAATTTCGGATCTCCTTGCGGGATTCGAAACTGTTCACCCCTTCGTAAGGGGAGGTGAATGCCCCATGGCCCTGGGTGACTGTGGTCGCCTGACCGTGCAAGCTCCAGGTCTCGGGAGCAGGATCGCTGACCTGACCTCGGAGCAAACTGGAGATGGCCAGGGTGGCAACGGAGGCCATCAAATTACGGAACAGGGTCCGATGGGTGCGCATGGGAATACCGTGACAGGAGGAAGGGGCCAGAAGGTGACGGGGCTGTAACTGCCCCAGGGCTGCAAGCGCGGGATGACGGACCTCGCCCACTCGGACCCTGCTCTTCACCAGTCAAACCCTCAGGATCAGCCGGGAAGCCCTAGTCCAGGTGGACGCAGCTCGACGGAGGTTCAGCGATCATGGACATCATCTTCATCGCAGCCTCCTTTCCGGCAATCCAGTGATCCTACCGATGGCGGCCAAGGCTGTCCAGGCTGAATGACGGAGCAGAGGACCTGGCTCAGGGATTCTCCAGGGACGATTTCACCCTGCAAGGGCCTCGGCCACCTTGGCCACCAGGGTCGAGGCATCCACGGGCTTCATCAGAAATCCAGAAATTCCCATCTGCTGTATACGCTGCATGCTGAGGTCGTCGCGATGGGCCGAAATAACCAGGATGGGCAGATCCCGCAGGGCGGCATCCTCCCGGCAGGCCCGAACCAGGCTCTCTCCGGGACATTCCGGCATGAGGAAGTCGGCTAAGAGCAGGTCCACGGGAGTCCCCCGGAGCACTTTCAGCACCTCGAACAGCGACGTCGGCTCGATCTCCACCGTTTCGTGGCCCTGAGCACGGAGAGCCCCGGCGGCAAATGCCCGGACCAGACGGCTGTCATCCACGATGGCGATGCGGGGCATGTCATCTCCTCGGCTCCCATGGTCCATCAGAACCCAGGGATCAACAATGGGTCCTAGGGTCCGTTTTCAGGACAGGACCTAGTTCGCCCAGCGGGAGACCTGTTCCCACACGTCATCATCATTGGCAGGACCGTTGAGCAGGATGGCGAAGACGCGCACTTGCCCGTCCAGGGCTTGCAGGTAGCCGCAGAGACTGGTGACGCCATCCAGATGGCCCGTCTTCACCCGCACCCGGCGGGTGAGGTTGGCATCCTTCACCTTCAGCTTCCAGGGCTCGCCTCCGATGATCTTCAGGGAAGACACGTACTCCGGCCCCACCTCGAAGTCGTGGTAGGCGCCCCGCAGGATGATGGCCAGGGTGCGGGCGGAAAGGCGGTTGTCCTTGCTGAGCCCTGAACCATCCGTGATGCGCACAGCCTCCGGTCCGAGGTCGAAGGCCGTGCGGTAGAACTCCTGGATCCTCTTGACGCCCTGGGGCCAAGATCCCGCACCATAATTACGCACCAGCATCTCGATCATGAAGTTGTTCGACCACTTGTTGATGTCCACGATCAAGGAACGCAGGGGGGGCGAGGACCAGACCAGGAGGCTGCGGGGAGTCCCCGAGCCCCCGGGTCTCCCTTCGAAGGCAATACCGGCTTCCGTAAGGATCCGGCGGATGATCTCCCGCGACTGGCGCTCCGGATCCGCTACCAGATGGCCATCCTCGTCACGGTTGAAGTTCACGGAAAGCGGCAGCACGGGGGGCAGTGTGTTCAGTGAGGTGTTCTCCCAGCCCTGGGGTTCCCGCTGGTCATCGAAGGCGCTCTGATCCAGACGGATGGAACCGGTGACCCGTTGCACACCCTGCTTTTTGAGGGCCTGGGCCAGCATCCAGATGCGCTCGCTGGTGAGCAGCGGATCCCCGCCGCCCTTGAAGACGAGATCACCCCATACCACACCGTCCTTCAGATCACCCCAGACTTCGGTCTCGAGGGTGAAGTCGGGTTTCAGCGTCTTGAGCAGGGCATAGGTTGTGACGGCCTTGGTGGTGCTGGCGGGCACCAGCGCCAAGTCCTCGTGGTGACGTTCAAGGACCTTCCCGGTGGCGGCATCCCATAGCCCTGCAGAAACCGTGATGCCCCTCCCCTCCAGCCGCCTCGCCCAACCCTGGACACCCTGGGCGGACAGGGCCATGGCCGAAAGGATGAGAGAGGTCAGGACTTTCCAAGGCACATTCACTGCTTCGGCACTGTGGGCGTGACCGCCGTACCACCTGCCTGGGATAGGCCAGGGACGTTGCCGGGAACATTACCGAGGGCATTGCCGACGGCATCCGGGACGCCCAGCAGGTTCTGAGCCGCACTGAATTGCCAGTCCCGCACCAGTTCCTTGCCCTGATAGATGTGGATGCCATTCAGGAGGCTTTTGCTGCGCACGCCGACGATGGGGAGCCCTTCCTTGTTTCCGGAGGCCCCCGGCTGGACCTGGGTGATGTAATCCCACTCGCCATCCGGGGTCATCGGATCCTTGTACTTCTGGCGGAGGATGCGGGGGCGGACCTTCATCACCTCCTCGAGGTCGGTGGGGTACCGCTTGGTCTTGGCCGAGTAGGTCATGAGGGCCGCAGCGATCGCTTCTCCCCGGAAGATCAGCTCGGATTCATTCTCACGCTGCACCTCGGCGGTCACGGCCGGGGCCGTCTTCATGAGCATCAGCCCCATCACCACGACCATGGCCAGGGCCAGGGCCATGGTGAATCCACGCTGGGATCGGGTGAACGACATGAAGACTCCTGGGCTGCAGGGTACTACCCTCGCTCACCCTTTCGTGTCATGAGCTTGGAAAAGGCTTCCACGATCTTGGGATCGAACTGGGCCCCGGATTCGTTCTGAAGCTCCTCCTGCACCTGCCGATCGTCCATGGGCGGCCGGTACCCATTGCCGCTGGTCATCACTTCGTAGGCCTCGATCAGGCCGATGATGCGACTCCCGTTGGGAATGGCCGTTCCCTTCAGGCCCTCCGGGTAGCCCCGTCCGTCCCAGCGTTCGTGGTGATGCCGGATCATCTTCACCACCTCGAATGGGAAGCGCAGATCCTTCAGGAACACCGCCGCCAGCTCAGGATGATTGCGGATCTTTCTCCGTTCCTCGCCGTTCAGGTCCGGCTTGCTCAGCATGGCCGGGTCCAGCATCAGCAGACCCACGTCGTGCAGGACGGCTGCGATGCTGACCGCCTCGACCTCCTCGGTGGGAAGTTCGAGCATCAGCGCCAGGTCCCGCGCCAGCCGGGCCGTGGCGAGGCTGTGGGACCGGAGGCTAGGCAACCGGGTCTCGCTCGACTGGAGGATCCGGTGGCTGACGGACAGGAAGGCGCGATGGTAGCGCTCATGAAGGCGGGCCTCCTGCATGTGAAGGCCCAGGATGCGACCCAACTGCTGGATGGCCTGGGTCTCTGAACTCGAGAAGGGCTGGTCCTCCTGGCGGAACACCAGCATCAGGTCGTGACCCAGTGGTGCCTCATTGATCAGGAGCGGCATGTAAGTCGCGAAGGCGCCTTTGATCTCGGGCGCTTCCGTCATGCCGGCGCGGGTGATGAGCTGGAGGCCCTGCTCCTGGACAGCCGGCAGCTGGAACGTGGCATGGGCGAGGATCTGCTGCTGAAGACCCGCAGACAGGGGAAGCGTGCTGTAGGCGAGGATCGGACGGATCTCCTCGGGATTCTCAATCCAGAGCGCCACTGCGGAGACGGTAAGGATCTCGCTCAGCAGGCCGGCGATCTCCCAGAAGAAGGCCCTCTGCTCTGGAGGCACCATCCCGCGCTTCCGCTCCATTCTCGGGGTTTGGGGCGCCACCCAGCTGCTGAGGGAGTGGTCCGCCTCCCAGGGAAGCGCCACGTAGCCATCCTGACCCCCTGAAAAGCCGTACATCCGCTCCTGATCTGAGGGGCCGGTCGAGAGGATGTGGAATTCCGGCGTCCCCATGGGTGGCGTCGTTACGGGGCCCGACGGCAGCAGGTGCTCGGCCATGGGAGCCACTTCGTCGATGACCTTGGAGGCCGTAGGCAGGCCCTCCGGCACGATTCCCGGGAGTATGAACGTTCCAGGAGGGGGAGTGGCCAGAAAATCCGGTCTCGGGGGCACCGGGTCGGGTCGGGAATTCGCGCCATAAAGCCTGAATTCGCGGAGGGCCTGAATGAGATCCTCGCAAATGGCCAGGGTGGGTGGTCCATCCCGTTCCACCTCGAAGGTGCCACCCTTGATGCGGTCACGCTGGATCAGCAGTCCCACCCAGTCGCCCGCCAGGTATACGGGCGTTATGAGATACCGCGGCCATTCGCCGCCTTGGCCGAAGGCCGCCAATTCTGGCAGTTCGGAGGCATCATTCACCACGAAGGAACGCCGGATTCGCTGCACCTGTACCAGCAGAGGGTGGCTTGCGGGGATGGCCACGGGCGGCCGCGTTCCGCGGGGCCACCCGTAGAAACTCACCACCTCGAAGCCTCCCAGTTCCGGTGCCCGCAGGTAGAGCGCACCCTTGGTGCTACCCACTTCCTCGAGACAGCGGTAGAGCACCTGGGAGCACCGATTGGCGAGTGCCTCGCCAAGGATCAGGCTGGACGCGAACATGGGCGTGAGGTTCCTGGTTTGAGATGGGGGAAACCCCATCAGCAGGGCCATTGAGACCCGAGTACCGAATCGGCCAATGGATAGGGTGTCCTTAGATATGAATCTCCACTGCCGTCAGGCCTGCTCAGGCTGAGACTGGAGGCTGGCCACCTGGAAGCTCCGTTCGGCCCAGCGGGTCAATCCGGCAAGCTGGGTGCCGTGGCCGCATTCAGCCAGGGGCGAACCCAGCACCCGCAGCCGCGCCACCACCGCCAGCCAGTCCACAGGCAGGGCCACCGAGGCCAGGCCCTCGTCCCAGGCTTCAGGACCGGTCGAGAGCATCCGGCCGTCGAAGTGGGAGATCAAAGGGAAGGCCGGCGCGGCCGGTCTCGCCGTCGCCATCCGTCGTGAGATGGCTGGAAGCAGGGCCACCATGTGAGGACCGTGCAGCGGGTGCCTGACTGGCAGCAGCCCCGCCTTGAGCGCCAGCGGTTGAAGGGCGGCCACCAGGGGCTCCAACTCGTCCACGGGTCCCGAGACCGTGAACTGCGCCTGGCCATTGCGGTTGGACAGCGCCAGGGTTGGATGGACCAGCAGGGCCTTCCGAACTTCCAACTCAGGCACACCGATGACGAAGGCCATGCCCATGGGCCGACCTGCAAAGGCAGCCTCGCTCGCGTCCTCCACGGCGGACAGCAGGTCCAGCGCGGTTTCGATGGGAACCACGCCTGCCGCCACCAGGGCCGAATAGAAGCCCATGCTGTGACCGGCCGCCGCCACCGGAAGGGACAGCCCCGCCTCGCGCCAGACGTGGAATACGCCCACGGAGTGGGCCAGCACCGCACAGGGGGCATGGCGCTGGAACCGGAGATCCTCCAGGGGACCCTCCGCCATGAGGCGCCGCAGGGGATAGCCCGTGTGGACCTCGGCCGCGCGAACGGTGGTCGCCCAGGCCTCCCGTGCCTCCCAGCCGGCGGACATGCTGACGGCCTCAGTGCCCTGGCCAGGGAAGAGGAGGACGGGTGCGGAACCGGGCATGAACCTGGAGGCTTTCATGGGGGATCCGCGGTCCCCTCGCCAGGCGCGAGGACTTGGCTGATCTTCTCGGCCAGCTTGGCCACGTTGAAGGGCTTCTGGATGAATCCGTTGCAGCCCTCGGCCAGGAGTGCGTCGACGTCACCTCCCAGGCTGTAGCCGCTCGCCAGGATGATGGGAATGTGCGGATCCATAGCCCGGAGACGGTGGAAGGTCTCCTTTCCGTTCATGCCGGGCATGATCATGTCCAACAGCACCAGTTTAATCTTTCCCCGGTTTTCCTGGAAGATCGCCAAGGCCTCCTCCCCGCTCTCAGCCTTGAGGACCCCGTAGCCAATCATCTCCAGCATGGCCTTGCTCACGGTCCGGATGATCTCCTGATCATCCACCACCAGCACCGTACCTTCCCCCTGATGGGTGCCCTTCAGGCGGCGTTTCTCCCGGGCGACCACCGAGGCTTTGGATCGAGGGAGGGCGCAGATAAAGGTGGAGCCCTGCCCCAACTGACTCTGGACCCGGATCAGCCCTCGATGGTTCTTCAGGATGCCGTAGACCGAGGCCAGCCCAAGGCCCGAACCTCCGCCCAGGTCCTTGGTCGTGAAGAAGGGATCAAAGATGCGGGCTTGGGTGGCTTCATCCATGCCAATGCCAGTGTCCCGGACTTCCACTTCCACATACCACCCTGCGGGCAGCTCGAAGGGCTTGGTCAGGTCCTCCGGGTAGGCCTTCTGCCCGGTTCTCACAGTGAGGGTCCCTCCCTCAGGCATGGCCTGGGTCGCGTTGACGAAGAGGTTGATGAGCACCTGCTCGATCTGCCCCCGGTCGCAGTCCGCGACGCATTCCCCGTCCTGTAGGTCCAGCACCACCTCGATCTCCCGCTTCGTCCGACCGAAGAGGTCCACGGCGCTCTGGACAATCTGATTGAGATCCCATGGCTTCGTCTCGTAGGTGCCGCCGCGGGCGAAACCCAGGAGCTGGCGGGTGAGTCCCCGGGCGCTATCGATCTGCTGCTCGATGGTCTGGAGCTGCTCGTACTCCAGGGTTCCCGGGTCTTTGCCCGCCTGGAGTATGGAGACATAGCCCAGGATGCCCGCCAGCAGGTTATTGAAATCGTGGGCGATCCCCCCGGCCAGGGTTCCGATGGCCTCCATCTTCTGGGAGCGGAAGAGCTGCCCCTGGAGGCTGCGGCGTTCCGAGATGTCCTGGACGAAGCACAGGAGGGCCGGATCCTGATCCCAGCGGATGGCCACACAGGTCACATCCACCCAGAGGGGTTCCTTGGCATGGCGCTCCATCCGCAAACCTTCCCGGATCACCGGCATATTGGAGGCCTCTGCCCGGGCCAAGAGATCCAGGAAGGCCATGCGGTCATCCTCGGCCACCAGATCCGCGAACACGGCGTCCTTGAGCTCAACCCTCTCGTAGCCCGTCAACTGCTGAAGCACGGGGTTCCAGAAGCGGATCCGGCCGTCCCTGAGCACGAAGATGGCCTCCGTGGCGTTATCTAGGACCAGGCGGTACCGTTCTTCCGAGCGCTGCAACTCCTGGGTCCGCTCCTCAACCCGGGCTTCCAGTTTCTCGTTCAGGCGCTTCAGGGACTCGGCCGTGGCGTTGAAGGAATCCGCCAGCTGCTCCACTTCATCTCCAGTGTGGACCGAGGCCCGGGCCTCCCACTCGCCCCTTCGGATCCGTTCTGCCGCATCCTTTAGGTTCAGCAAGGGATCCGTGAGCCGCCGGGTGAAGAACCCGGCCAGGAGGACAGAAAGGGCCATGCACGCGGCCCCGATGGCCAGGGTGCCGAGGTACATGCTTCGGATCTGGGCATCCACGGCCTTCATGGAGATGCCGACCTGGATCCACCCCCATTCCAGGTCGAAAAAACGGACCGGGAAGGCATGGTGGAAGACCCGCTCTCCAGTCAGGGGATTCCTGTCGATCATGCGGTTGGTATGGTCCTCCAGCCACTGGTTGGCCGGCAGGGAGAGATCGATCTCCTCCCATTTATCCTTCAGGTTCAAGGTGCTCGTGCCTCCCCGCCGCGAGGTCACCAGGTACTGGATCCCCGGGTTCTCCCTGAGGACCAGGGCATTGGTATCCACGATGCTCGCAAAGTCCTCCTGGATGTAGGTGGACTGGTTGATCCCCACGATGGAGGCGAGGGTACCGTGGATCTCGGTCTCCATGGATCTCAGCAGGGTGGCCCGCTGCCGGGGGATCACGAACAAGGTGAACAGCCCCACGGTGACCACGGGCACCAGCAGGAACATGCTGAAGGTCCTGGCGAACAGGCCTGTCTTCCGGGCCGCAGTCACAAGAGCCGCCCCTTCTTCTGGCGGTACTCCCGGTAGAGCCGGCGAGTGTCCGCCAGGTCCGCCTCCGTGGCCTTACGCAACTCCGACGCTTGGAACATGTTCAGGAACTGCGCGCCCCGGGGATAGTTCTTCAGCTCGTTGACGGCATCCAGGATGCGCTGCCTCATGTAGTCTGGATAGTCCTTGCGATAGACCGCCACAGTCCCCTGCAGCAGGGGAGAAGTAGCCAGGATTCGCACCTTGCGGCCGATCTGGGGGTTCATGGCGATCGTGGTCCGGTATGCCTCTTCCGTCACTACACAGGCCTCGGCACTGCCGAAAAAGACGGCGCTGAGGGCCTGGGAGCCCTTGGACCTGGCCTCCGTCGAGACAAAGAACCGATCCATCTCTGGCAGCCCCTGCTGGAGCAGGGCGTGGTTCAGGAAGAGCAGTCCCACGGAATCGTTCTTCACATGGCTTAAGCGGAGGTTCTTCAGCGATCGGAGCTGGTGGGCCGGCAGGCCCGCCTGGATCACTAGAAGGTAATGCTGGGCCCCCCCCGTCCCTGATGTTGAGACCAGCGCCAGGTCTGCATTCAGGAGTGCTTCCACCTTGAAGTAATCCACGGTGGGAAGGACCGCGAGATCCACACTGCCAGACCGCATGGCCTCGATCAGCGCCTCCGGCGTGGCGTAAATGTCCGTGGCAATGCTGTCGATGCCCTTGATGTTGCGCTTAATCTCCTCGCCCCAGATGGCCAGGGCCGCTCTGGCATCCTGCATGGCCACGTCGGGAAAGGTGGCCTGGGAGAAGGCCACGTTCACGCGGTTGGGCCCGGCCCCGGAGAGGGGGCCCATCAGACCCGCCACCAGGCAATAGCAGATGGGAAAGAATCTAGTGCGTCTCACTGAGGGTCTGCCCGATCAAGTTGTCCAGTTGGCTTTGGTAGATCTGGGCGTCGTAGCGCGCTTTCTGGTGCTGGCTGCGAATGAATAGTTCCGTGAGCTGGGCCTCGATGACGTCCTTGGTCTCAACCAGCTCTTCCTGGAAGGCCCGCTCGTGGAGTTCCCGGTTCTCCCGGGCCACGGCCAGGGACTCGCTCGTGGCCTTGGTCTGCTGGATCGCCCGGGCGATCTCGAGGAAGGCGTTCTTCACCTGCAACCCCAGCCCCTCCAGCAGGATCTGCCGCTCTAGCCCCAGTTTCTCCTTGCGGGCCTGGGCCTCGCGGATCTCATTCTGGACTCTGAAGCCATTGAAGATGGGCACCTGGACCCGCAGGCCCAGGGTCCAGGAGTTGCGGTTCTGGTCGGTGATCAGCCCTTGGTGGTAGGAATTGTCCAGCCGGTCCACGCTTCCGAATAGCACCACCACCGGCAGGTGTCCGGCCTTCGCCTTGTCCACCCCCGCCTCTGCCGCGGACAGGCCATAGCCCACCTGGAGTGCCTGAGGGTTGAGGGATTGGGCCTTCGCCACCCAATCCTCCAGGGCCCCGCCATAGTCCAGGGTCGGAATTTCCAGGTCCGCAGGCGTCACCGAGGTCCGCCATGGGAGCCCCATGGTGTTGGCCAGGGCGGCCCGGGCCAGTTCTTCATTGGAGCGCAGGAGCGCCACCAGGGATTTCAGGCTGGCCACCACCACCTGGGAGCGTAGGTAGTCGGTCTTCTTCACCTTGCCCGAGCCGTTCTGATAGAGGCGTGCGGTGAGGTCCAGCATCAACTGGAGGCGCTCCAGGCTTTCCTCTCCCAGGGTCCGGAGTTGGCCGGCCAGCACCGCGCCGAAGTAATAGTTGCGGGTCTCCTGGATGATCTGCAGGTCCGTGCGGTGGACCTCCTCCCGGGCGGCGTCCACGCCGGCCTTTCCCTGCTGGATGAGCGCGCTGATCTTGCCACCGGTATAGAGGGGGATATGAACGTTGAACGAGGAGGTCAAGGTGTCCCGGTCGAAGAGTTTCACGTCCTGGGAGGGCGTCGTGATGCCCGGGAACTGGGACAGGGTCGATTGGGTGGCGGCAGCCAGTTGCGCGTTGTAGGTGGCCAGTCCCACGGAACCGGGCGTGACGCCGGCCTTGGCCAGCTGGGTGGCCGCCACCGCCTCGGCGATGGGGGCGGCCATGGTCCCCAGGCTGAAGCTATTACTGGGGAAGATGAAATTGGGATCCTGGTCCCGCCGCATCCCGGTCAGGTCCAGGGAGGCCTCCGGCCAGCGGGCCGAAAGGGCCTGTTGGTACTGGGCTTCAGCCACCTTCTGGGAAGCCCGGGAAACGGCCTGGGTGCGATTGGCCTTCAAGGCCTGATCGATGCACTCCGCCAGCGTAAAGGAGGTGGAGGGTAACTCGGCCGCCCCCACCCCGATGCAGATGAGCAGCCCGGCTGCCGACCAACCCTTCACCACAGAACGCCCCCAGCTCCAGAAAAGGGTTAATCGAACAACTGCAGACTTATGTACGCCTGATGGCATGGCCTTAAAAATCGACAGAAAAATCAAATGAGTTTAATTTTAACAGTTTGCGATTAGTCCAAAAGCAGCCGTTATTGCCCAGCCACCGCCTCTGCGGGTTCGCAGTGGCCCCTGTCCAGCGTAGGGGAATCCAGTAGGCTGGGGCCATGAGCATGAAGCAGGAGCAGAGGCTCCATCTCTGCGAGCCCCTGCGAGCAGGAGGGCGCACTGCGCCCGATAGATGGAGTGCCACTTTGGCGAAGCCGACCATGCCGCCGAAGCGAAGCGCAGGCGGGATAGGGCCGAATCGGCGAAGCCGATTGCGAGGCCGAAGGCCCGAGGGCAAAGCCCGAGCCAAGCCCGGAGGGCGCGGCACAGGAGGTGCCGCGTGACCCCCAGCCCCTTCCCTAGGCCATTCCCCTGGCAGCAGGTGGCCTGGCATGAGCGCCGCTCCTACTGGGAGCTGGCCGAGGAGGACCGCCGTGATCTGAGGGAGTCCCTCGAACTGGAAGCCGCCAGCCTCGCGCGGCACACGGACCGATCCCTGGAGGATTATGCCAATTCCCCCGGCACCCTGGATGGCCAGCTCGTCAACGGGGACGTGCTGGCCATCCTGCTTCCCAGCCTGCGGCGCAACCCCACCCAAGGCTACGAGGCCCTGGAAGACCCGGCGGGCCGGGCTGCGGTGCACCTGAATTTCCTGGGCAAGCATCTGCGTGATCGGGCCCTGGCCCACGCCAGGGGGGAGCCCGCGATGATCTTCATGGGTGGCCAGGCGACGGGCAAGACCACAGGTGCCCTGGCCCTGGGGCCCGCCTTCGGCGCGGTGTTCGACGCGCCCCATACCGATCCCGAGGGCGTCGCCTTCCTCCTGGGCCGCATTCGCCGGGCCGGCTGCGGCGAAATCCACCTGGCCTACACCGACCGCGATCCCGAAGGGTCCCTGAAGGCCATGCTTGCCCGCTCCGAACGCGAGGGCCGCTATGTGCCCCTGGACCGCATGGCCCGGGCCCATGCCTGGGCGCCTTTCACCTTCCTGGGGCTCGCCCAGCGAGTGGGCCGCAGCCTGCAGCTCTACCATGTGCAGGTGGACGAGGAGGGACCGAGCCGCATGACTGAGGGCCAGGATGCCCTGGCCAGCGTACGCGCAAGACCAAAATCCCACGAATCTGTGGTTGCCTACCAGCTCCAGACCGCTTACCTTTCTGTCCTAAGGAATCCCGCCCATGACCCCCAAGCCTGGTACCCGCGAGATGTGCTCGCAGGACTCAACCGATCACTCGATCCCTGGCGCCGCAGCGAAGCCGACCATCTCCTTCGCCGATTTTTCGAAGCTGTGGCGGAACGAAGTGCCGAAGGTGATCCAGGCCCACGAGGACCATCGGATGGAAGTGAGGCGGAATCTGGGCCTCGAGTAGACGGCTAGATTCGCGCAGCGAATTCAGTCGCGATAGCCCAGCACCACAAGCAGGCACGGCCCCCCCGCGATGACGGACATCCCTAAGGATTCCGCCGTATGGATGGCTGCCTCACTCTCAGCGCCAGGCTGCATCCAGAGGTGCGTCACACCCGCCGCCGCTGCCTCGCGCACCACCCGCTCCGTGATGGCTGGCGGGGTGATCACCGAAATGGCCTTCGCCTTCACCGGCAGCAATCCCAGCGAAGGGTAGGCCCTGAGCCCCTCCACCTCAGTCGCCCTCGGGTTGATCGGATAGACCTCCTTCGCGTGCTGCTGGTAGCAGCGCAGCACCTTGTTGCCGTATTTCGAACGGTCCACGCTGGCGCCCACCACGGCGAAAGGGCCCGAATGCAGGAAGGCATCGATCTTCTCCTCAACGACGCTGGCCATGCATCCTCCCGATGCTTCCGATGCCAGGCATTGCAGCTCCGTGACGCACTGATCAGACCTTAGAGCTCATATCAAAACCCGACGAGGCCGCGATGAAGCCAGCCGGGATGCACCGCAAGGAAGGGTCCGCAGGGCAACGTGGTTCGTTGTTCAAGGGTCCTGACGCCGCGGGGCGCCCGGCTGGCTTCATCCCTCCGGGCGGGGGGTGGCGGGCGTCGCCATGCTTAGTCAGGCTCGTTTAGCGTAGTACATGCTACGCAGCCACTCGCCTTCCTC
>PMJK01000057.1 GCA_003158505.1 Holophagaceae bacterium
GTGGGCCGTCCCAGCTTGCGCAGGCGCTTGGCCAGCGCATGCTCCCCGGTACCCAGGTAGTCGTCGGCATCGACCACCCACAGCAGCAGATCCGCTTCCTCGAGCGCCTGCTCCACATGAGCCATCATGCGTTCGTTGAGGGCGTGCTTGGGCAAATGGATGCCCGGCGTATCGAGGAAGGCCAACTGAACCTCCCCGCGATCCACGACACCCAAAACCCGGGTCCGTGTGGTCTGGGGGATCTGGCTTGTAGCNNTTGCCGGCGTTGGGAAGGCCGATGATGGCGAGGGTCGCGTGGCGACGTTCAACCACGATGCACGCCCCGCTTGGCCTCTCGGATGAACTTCAGCAGATAGGCGACCTCGGGGATCTGGCCCAATTCCTGCTCGGTCCGCGCCATGGCCTCGTCCCGGAGCAGTCCTGAATGGAAGAGTAAACGGAATGCTTTTCGCAGGCCCTCTACCACTTCCACGGGAAAGCCTTTGCGCTGAAGGCCGATGGTGTTCACTCCATAGCTCTTGGTGTCCCTTGCGCCGGCCGTCTTCATGTAGGGCAGCACGTCCTGGGTGGCCACGGTGAAGCCACCCATGAAGGCGTGATCGCCCACGCGGCAGAACTGGTGCACGGCAGAGAAGGCGCCGATGTTGCAACCGTCACCTACCTCGACGTGACCCGCCAGGGTCGCACAGTTGGCGAAGATGTTCTTGCTGCCCACATGGCAGTCGTGGGCCACGTGGGAACCCGTCATCAGGAAGTTGTCATCGTTCATGGTGGTCAGGCCACCACCGCCCTCGGTGCCCCGATGGAGGGTGCAACCCTCGCGGATCACATTGCGATGGCCCAACTTCAGGCGTGTGGGTGCGCCCTTGAACTTCAGGTCCTGGGGCCCCATACCCAGGGTGGCGTGGGGATAGATGTCATTGTCCTCACCCAGCTCGGTGTGGGGGCCGATCACCACATGGCTGCGCAGCTGGGTGCGCGCCCCGATCACGGCATTGCCCTCGATGAAGCAGAAGGGGCCCACGACCACGCCCTCATCCAGCCGGGCCTCCGGACTCACGACGCTGCTCGGATGGATCTGAATGCTCATTTTCCCTCTCCCTCCGCCAGGTCCATCAGCATGGACATGAATTCCGCCTCGGCGACCTTCTGGCCGTCCACGAACGCCTCGCCCCGCATCTTGCAGATACGGCCCTTGAACTGGATCACCTTCACTTCCATGACCAGCTGGTCGCCCGGAAGCACCGGCTTCCGGAACTTCACCGCGTCGATGCCCATGAAGTAGATCACTTTCCGGGCGCGATCCTCGTATTCCCGCATCAGCAGGCAGCCACCGGTCTGGGCCATGGCCTCCACGATGTAAACGCCGGGGAACACCGGTCGGCTGGGGAAGTGCCCCTGGAAGACCGCCTCGTTGAAGCTGACGTTCTTCAAGCCACGGATCCATTCCTTGGGCTCAAAATCCAGAATCCGGTCCACTAGGAGGAGCGGATACCGGTGGGGCAGCAGGTCCATGATTCCCTGCAGATCGATCGTGCGTGGTTCGCGTTCGGACATGGGCACTCCAATCCTCTAGCCTACCCCGTCCGGACCCGGTGCTCCAACCCTCAGGTCCGGGGCACCGTGCGCTCGAACACCTTGGCCTCAATGAACAGATCCAGCAAGGGGTGATCCAGGGCCCCGTCCCGGGCTTCTTCCTGCAGGATCGCCAGGCTGCGTTCCAGGGGTACTGCGCCCTTGTAGGGTCGGTCCTGGGCAGTGAGGGCGTCAAACACGTCCGCGATGGCCATGGCCCGGCTCTGGACGGGAATCTCAGGTGCCCCCAGGTGGCGAGGATACCCGCGACCACTGAGGCGCTCGTGGTGGGCGTAAGCGATCTCGGGGATGCCCGAAAGGTCCCGGGTCCAGGGAATGCGCTCCAGGAACCGGAAGGTGTGGGTGACGTGGCTTTCGATTTCGAGCCGCTCCGCCTCCGAAAGGCTACCCTTGCGGATCCGCAGGCTGGCCAGGGACTCCGGTTCGACCAGCTCCCGACGCTCACCGGTCCAGTGGGTGAAGGTGAGATCCTCCAGCATGCCCAGGCCGTCGGCCACCTCCTGGGCCAGCACCGTAGGTTCATTGCTCTGGCGGACAAGGTGCATGAGCTGCTCGGTGACGGCCTGCCGATCCCGGACCACCTGTTCCCAGCGCGCTCCCTCGAAGCGCTCCCCGCTTTGCCAGGCCCGGGAAAGCAGGTCCAGGGCCTCTTCCAGCTCCCGCTGTCGGAGCCGCTGTAGGATGATCTCCAGCTGGCTGGGATCCAATTTCTTGGCCTTCACCAGCACCTGCTCCCGGACGCCCACCTTGCCGAAATCGTGGAGCAGGCTCGCGTAGCGGACCTCACGCAGCTGCCGCTCCGTAAAGACAAGGTCGCCATAGGTGCCGTTGGGCGTGGCATTGACGGCCTCGGCCAGTCCCACGGTCAGGTCGGCCACCCGGCCTGAATGCCCGCTAGTTACAGGGTCCCGCGCCTCGATGGCCGTCACCGAGGCCGCCACGAAGCCCTCGAATAAGTGTTCAATCTCCTCGCGCAGTTGCGCATTCTTCACGGCCACGGCCGCCTGGCCGGCGAGGCTCTGAGCCAGGTTCTGATCTTCGGCTGTGAAGACGCCTCCGCCTCCGGAATCCTCCTCCAGCCTATTGAGCAACTGAAGGATGCCCAGAACCTGACCTTCCGTATCCTGCATGGGCACCACCAGCACTGAGGTGGTGCGGTAGCCAGCCTGCCGGTCGAAGCTGTCGTTGAACCGGTAGGGTGCCTCCTCGGGAATCTGATAGACGTCCTGGATGTTGAGGCTTTCCCGGCTGAGGGCTACAAACCCGGCCAGCGTCCGGTCGGAAACGGGCATGAGGATGCGGTGGAAAGGAAGCCGTACCTTTGCATTCTGGGTGTGGGCGAACAGCAGCTCCCGGCGATCCCCCTCACCGGTCAGCAGGTAGATGGATCCGGCCTCCGCTTTCAGAAGTTCCCGGGCCTTGGTGAGGATCAGGTCCAGCAGACGATCCAGGTTCTGTTCGGAAGCCAGGGCCCGGCCCACTTCGTGAAGCCGCTCCATGGACCGTCGGTCCTTCGCGCGTTCCCAGCCTGCCTTCGTGAGGGCCAGGGCTGCTTCGGCCCCTGGCCAAATCGCACAGCCCGCGAAGAGGCCCTCCCCGGATACCCCGAGGACCACATCCGCCGGACCTCCATCCACAAACACCAAGGCGCGGCGCATCTCCCCGGCAACCTGATCCCGGAGGGTGTTACGGTGCTCTGGTGGGAGGGCCACGGTGAATCGCAAGGCGGAATCAAGCTCCAAAAAGGCCAAGCTGCCGCCAGCATATCGGAATTCTCCCTCAAGGATCGAAAGCTGGAGCGGTTCCATCGAGCGGTTGGCATGGGGTGGCAAAGGTGTGGGCCGATCCGAGGACGGTCGCCTTCTGCTGCTGGAGGCTCCTCTGGCCCTTTTCCCGGGCGAGGTCGTGGAGGCCAAGGTCATCTGGAAGGCCCGCCACGGCGAAGGGCGCGTCACCCGCTGGATCACCCGCGATCCCCAACGGACCCAGGCCGCCTGCCCCGTCGCAGCGACCTGTGGCGGCTGCGAGCTATGGGAGGCGGGCTCCCATGCGACTGAGCTCAAACGCCAGATGGCGGCCGATCTCCTGCGCCGCCAGCTGGGTGCAGATACCCCCTGGACCTGGCTTCCCGCCCCCGGTTCAGCCCGCCGGCACCGGATCCAGCTGCATTGGGATGGGGCGGCTTTGGGCTACTTCCAGCGGCACAGCCATGTCCTGGTCCCGGTCTCGACCTGCCCGGCAGCGGCCGACCCCCTCTCCGAGGCGATTCCTCGGCTTCAGGAGGCCCTCGCGGGCCGTGCCCTGCCCACGCGCGCCGGTCGATGGGAACTGTCCACCGGAACCCCGGCCCAGACGGTGTGGGCCACCGATGAACGCGGGCGCACCTGGCAGCTCGAGCCCGACGGTTGGCACCCCAGCACCCAGCCCATCCGTCACCTCCTGGGGACGACCACGCTCCTCCACGAGCCGGGCGCCTTCTTCCAGGTCAGCCCACCCTGGGCGGCAGAAGCCTTCGGCGGGTTGCTCCGGTCCTGGGATCTGAAGGGCGAAACCCTGTACGACCTTTATGGCGGCGTGGGTCTCTTCTCCATGCTCCTGGGCGATCGCTTCAAGCACCGGGTCCTGGTGGAATCCGGCGAGGCCGCCGTGGCCTGGGCCCGGCGCAATCTAGAGTCCGCCGGGCTGCCCTCGGAATGCCTGGTGGCGGACGTGGCCGCCTGGGTGCCTGAAGGCCTCGGTGTCCCGGGGGATGTGATTCTACTGGATCCACCCCGGGCGGGGCTTGAATCAGCACTTTGCGACCGCCTAGCGACCGCAGGCGCCACCTCCCTCGTGCTGGTGGGCTGCGATGGCGCGGCCTTCTGCCGGGACGTGAAGCGCCTCGGCGCCGTATGGAACCTGAACCAGCTCGCCGTGCTGGATCTCTTTCCCCTCACCAGCCATGTGGAATGCGTGGCCCTGATGACGAGGCGCCCGTGACCGCCCTCGGTCATCATGTCCTGGTGGAATTCACCGGCTGCGACGCCGCGTGCCTGGCCGATCTCAGCCGGGTCACCTCGGCCATGCTCCAGGCTGCGGAAGCTTCCGGCGCCACCATTGTCACTCACAGCTTCCACCACTTCAGTCCTCATGGCGTGAGCGGCGCAGTGATCATCGCCGAAAGCCATCTGGCCATCCATACCTGGCCCGAGCACGGCTTCGCTGCCGTGGATTTCTTCAGTTGCGGACACGTGAACATGGGCCGCGGCTTGGCCATGCTGAAGGTGGCCTTCGGCGCCACGGGAGAGACCCGGCTGGAACTGGAGCGCGGCCCCCTGCGGGCGATCAGCTCCTGATCGCGCCCTCCAGCCGAAGCAGCCGCTCCTTCCTGGCCAGACCCCCCGCATAACCCGTGAGGGCGCCGTTGGCACCGATCACTCGATGGCAGGGCACGAGAATGGATACGGGATTGGCGCCGTTGGCACGGCCCACGGCTCGGCTGAGATTCGGATCGCCGAGTTCTGAGGCCAGCTGCCCGTAGCTTCGGGTTTCGCCGAAGGGGATGCGCTGGAGGGCCGTCCAGACCCGTTGTTCAAAGGAACTGCCATGAAGGCGGAAGGGGATTTGGAACACCTTGAGACTCCCGGCAGCGTAGGCATTCAACTGATCCCGAAGGCTCGTCACGGCCGCTGGATCCGGACTCATGGCAGGTTCGAGTCGAGCCAATTTGGACATCAGGGCTACCCGGAATTCATGCCCAGAAAAACCCAAATAGATCACGGCACCCTCGACGTTGAAGGCCACCTGGACAAGGCCGAGGAGGGAGTCGATGCGATGGATGCCATTCACGCCGGGGTTCCTTTCAGGCTGGCCCAGAGGTGGAAGGTGGCGAGACTGCGGTGGGGCGCGAATGGCGCCATGAGGCGCTGTGTCTCGGGGCCATCCGGGCGGTTGTCGAGTCTGAACCACCGCTGAAGGGCCAGCGTGAGCCCCGCGTCCCCCACGGGAACTCCATCGCGAAAGCCAAGCCCCCGCATGAGCACATACTGGGCGGTCCAGGGGCCGCAGCCCCGCAGTGCTAGCAGGTTCCGGGCCGCGGCCGTGGCGGTGGTCAGATCGTCCAGCCTCAACCGCCCAGCGGCCACCTCCGCGGCGGCATGAAGCAGGTATTCGGCCTTGCGCCGGGAGAACCGCAGGGCCTGCAGATCCGCGACTTCCAGGGCGCCGATCCGGGCCGCATCAGGATGGGCGATGAGGCCTTCTGCCGCAGGCACACCGACCAGGCGGATGAGATCCCGGCGCAGGGCATAGGCGAAGGCCAGGTTCACCTGCTGGCCCAGGATGGCCCACACCAGGGCCTCGAACGGATCCAGCGTAAGCAGCACCCTGAGGCCTTCCCGCCCCCGGGCCAGGTCCGGATGCGCCGACTCGAAGCTGGAAGGATCGCCATGCCAACCCAGCAGACGGAGGGCCGCGCCATGGGCCCGGGCCATGGCCCTGCCCCCTTCGGCTCCGGCCAGGGACACGGCAATCGCCCGCTCCCCGAAGGACAGGGAAAGCACAGATGCCCGCCCTTCGCAGAGGAAAGCCTTCTGCAGGCGGGCGCCATCCACCCGTTCGGAGACGCTCTGGCCATCCCGGCCCTGAAAGGCCAGCACATCCTGCACGCGAAGGCCGACGGGCACGGGCAGGACGAAATGGTCCGAACCGAGCATGGTCCCATAGGCGCCAGGACTGAGGCCCGTCTGGCTCCGGAACGCCTCGTGGAAGCCCGAGACGCTTTCATAGCCAGCCTTGGAAGCGAGGCAAGCCAGATCCGCCTGCCCCTTCATTAGTCGATCGCAGGCTGACTGGATGCGGATCCGCTGAAGGAAGGCGGCTGGCGACTGATGGGCGTGGTCGCGGAAAAGGTCCTTCAGTCTTGTCAGCCCGGTTTGGGCCGCCTCAGCCAGGGCCTCCCCATCAGGAAAGGACGCGGGATTCGCGATGGCCTGGCCCATGGCCGATTCCAGTCGGGCGAGATCTGCCTCATCGCCCCGGTCGAACCCACCTTTCGTCAGGATCCGTTCGTGGGGGTGTTCCTTCGATCCGCGCATAGACTCATCCTAGCGGCCCAGGCCACCCTGTCCCTCGACCCTCGAGAGTGGACTTTCCTCAGTCCCAGGTCAGCGGCAGTCTTGGCTGCAAAGGGGCCTTCGGTAACACACCTTCCAGGCGGAGAAGGAACTCCTTCATGTCCAGCCCACCCCCATAGCCGACCAGAGATCCATCCGATCCCATCACGCGGTGGCAGGGGATGAGAATGGCGATGGGGTTGGCGCCGTTGGCACGGGCCGCTGCGCGGATGCACTTCTCGTCTCCTAGACGGCGCGCCAATTCCAAATAGGAGATAGCTTGTCCATAGGGGATCTTCTGGAGTTCCTTCCAGACCCGGCTCTGGAAGTCAGTGCCTTCGACATGCATGGGGATATTGAAATCCCGAAGGTTGCCTGAAAAGTAGGCCTCCAGTTGGCGCTTCAGATAGGGGAGGCTCTTCGGGGTCCGAGTGTCGGGAGGGAGCAGAGAAGCCCCATGAAGCCGAATGAGTTGAACCAGCTTCCCCTCGGCATTGAAGGCTGCACCCAAATCCCCGAAGGGCGCGGCTATCGGATGGAAGGCACCAGGCATGGGACCAAGCATGTCAGAATCGCGGCTTTTTGGGGGTTATCAGCCTGTCAAAGGATCCGATAGGGAGGCCTAGGGTTTGCGCCAGCCCCGACCTGATTCAAGATCCCGCAACGCCTTCGGTAAGGGCCCTTCCCCCGGCAGGAGCACCCGATGGGCCGGGATGAGCAGGGCGATGGGATTGGCCACACAGCCCATCACCACCACATCCTCTTCAAGCCCAAGCCCAGCGGCCAGGTCAGAAGGCCGACGGACGTGGCCATAGGGGATGCCGCACACCANNTCGCGCTGTTCCTTCGGCGGTAGGGGACTGGTCTGCCGAGGATCGAACCCTTCGAGCACCAGTTCCAACAGCCGCCCCCGCCCGTCGAAGGCGGCCCGCATTGGACCCATGGGAGTGTTCAGCTCGTAGTGCCAGAGGATCATCAGGTCATCATCACAGGGTCGCTAGACTGTTGCCATGGTAGCCGTCCCATTTCGCCTGTCCATCATCGATTATCTCAACGCCGCGCCCCTGAATCATGGATTCAAGCATGGGCTCGGCTGGGAATACTTCCACCTAAAGTTCCACTATCCTTCCGCCTGCGCTGACCATCTGAGGGACGGCGCGGTGGATGCGGGCATCGTCAGNNCATCGCCTCGCCGAAGCGGGTGCGCAGTGTCGTGGTCCTTTCCAAGGTGCCGCCGGAACAGATCCGGAGCCTGGCGCTCGATACGTCCAGCCGCACCAGCGTGGTTCTGGCTCAGCTGCTGCTTCGGGAACGGTACGGTGTGAGCCCTGCGGTCGTCGACATGGGACCCGACCTTCCCGCCATGTTGGAGGCGAACGACGCGGCCCTAATGATCGGCGATGCCGCCATGCGGGCCCCCCGCCAGGGACTCTTCGTTCTCGATTTGGCCGAGGAATGGCACAGCTGGACCGGCCTGCCCTTCGTCTTTGCCCTCTGGCTGGTGCGCAAGGATGCCCCCGAATTGCCCGTGCCCGGCGGAGTCGCCCCCTTCTTCCACAAGAGCCTGGAAATCGGTCTGTCTCAGCTCCCTGAAATCGTGGAGGAAGCCCGCCGCACCATTGGGTGGACCAAGATCGAACTCCAGGAGTACCTCACCGAGAACATCAGCTACACCCTGGGCGAGGCCGAGCGTGAAAGCCTGGCCCTTTTCTTCGAGAAAGCCGTGCGTCATGGCTTTGCCCCGAAAGAGAAGCCTTTGCGATTCCTCTGACTATCGCCCTTCCCGATCTGCTGACACCCTGGACACCTCTGTGGACGCCACCATGACCGAACTCTCCACCCTCTTTCGCCAGCATATCGCCGACCGTCAGCGCACCACGGCAGAGGCCATGGCCCAGACGGGCTGCGAGGCACTGGTTATCTCCAGCGGAAAGGTCTACACCCACTTTGCCGATGACCAGGACGCACCCTTCCATCCCACGCCCCACTTCGCCCACTGGTGCCCCATGGCGGGGCCCCATCACCTGCTCGTGGTTCGGCCCGGCCGTCGTCCCCGGTTGATCCGCTACGCCCCAGAGGATTTCTGGTACGAACAGTCGCCCCTTGGGAACCCTTTCTGGGCCTCGGAATTCGAGATCGAGGAAGTCGGAAGGGTGGAGGACGCCTGGAAGCAGCTGGGCACCCTGAGCCGGGCCGCCTACATCGGCAACGAGATCGACCGGGCCGAGGCGGCGGGGCTCGAGCCGAACCCTGCCCTGCTCACGGCCCACCTGGATTGGCATCGCACCACGAAGTCCGCCTACGAAGTGCAGTGCATCGAAGAAGCCACCGTCATCGCCGCCCGGGCGCACCAGGCCGCCAGGGCCGCCTTCATGGCCGGAGCCAGCGAGCTGGAAATCCATTACGCCTTCATCCAGGCCGCCGGCATCGTGGATCATGAAATGCCCTACGGGAGCATCGTGGCCCTGGACGAGAAGGGCGCCACCCTCCACTACGAGGGCAAGCGCAAGGTAAGGAACGGCTCCGTCCTCCTCATCGATGCCGGCGCCCAGGTGCGGGGCTATGCCGCCGACATCACCCGCACCATGGCGGCGCCCCTCTGTGACGGCCGCTTCGCTGCCCTCATCGCGGGCATGGAGAGGATCGAACTGCAGCTCTGCGACCTCGTGAAGCCGCAAATGGCCTACGGCGATCTTCACCACCAGGGGCACCTGCGCATTGCGGAACTTCTGATGGAGAGCGACATCCTCAAGGCATCCCCCGAAGAGGCGGTTGAAAAGGGCTTGAGCCGCCCTTTCTTCCCCCACGGACTGGGCCATCATCTTGGCATCCAAGTCCACGATGTGGCGGGGCAACAGGGCTCACCCGATGGCACTCCCAATCCACCTCCTCCCCAGCACCCCACCCTGCGCACCACCCGCATCATTGATGCCGATCAGGTTTTCACCGTGGAACCGGGCCTCTACTTCATTCCCATGCTGCTGCGTCCTTTCCGCGAGAACGGGCAGAGGGTTAAGTTCAACTGGAAACTCATTGACGAACTGATTCCCTGTGGCGGAATTCGCATTGAGGACAACCTGCTGGTCACCGCCACTGGGCATCGCAACCTTACTCGGCCCCATCTCCCCATCTAGAACCCAGCGGATCCGGGCCGCCCCTGAGGAAGGACCTTCCACTAAGGTTTCGGCGCAGCCTCGTCTTGCGATATACATGGAACCTTCTTCCGGAGCCCTTTGTGTCCATCCGCACCTCCCTGACCTGCCTCTCCCTCACCGCCTGTCTTCTAGGTCAGGGCACCGAGCGCCTCACCCTCGAAGCCTTGGCACACCCCATCCTGAAGCAGACCTATGTGCGGATGCCCCCCACCCAGCTGGAGTGGCTCCCTGATGGGGGCCTCCTGCAATCCCGGCGGGAGGGGGATCAGCTGACTCTGCTCCGGGTGAACCCCGCCACCTGGGCCACAAAGCCCCTGCTTGGGGGAGACCGGTTGCAGGCGGCCCTGGTGGCCGCGGGGGCCTCCGAGGCGGACGCCAAGGCCGTCCTGCGAGGCGGAGCCTTCACCTGGAATGACGCTCGCACGGCCTTNNCTGACCACCGGGGGTGGCGAGGCGCTTCTGAACGGACGCCTGGACTGGGTCTACCAGGAGGAGATCTACGGCCGAGGTCGGGGCTCCCGGGCCTTCTGGTGGGCGCCTGATTCCCGGCGGCTGGCCTACCTGAGTCTGGACGATTCAAAAGTGCCAGTCTTCACCCTCATGGACGACCGCTTCCAGCCCCAGAAGATGGTGCCGGCTCGCTATCCCAAGGCGGGCGACCCCAATCCCGTGGCGCGACTGGGCGTGGCAGATCTCGAGGGACGCACGACCTGGGCCGACAATCCCCATGCGGGTCAGGAGACCCTCATCACCCGCGTGGGCTGGGATCCCCAGGGCTGCCTCATGGCCATAACTACCGACCGGACCCAGACCTGGGCGGAGTTCCGCCGGTACGAAGGCTCGGCCTCCAGGCTCCTGGTGAAGGAGCAGGGCGGGGCCTGGGTGGATCCCGAACACCTCTTCAACCTGCCCCTGTTCTTCAAGGACGGTGACTTCCTGTGGGAGTCAGACCGCACCGGCCGCCACCACGTCTATCGATACGATGCCCAGGGCGTCCTGAAGGGCACGGTCACCTCCGGTGACTGGGATGTGCGCGGGCTCAAAGGCCTGGATGAGACCGGCGGCTGGATCTACTTCGACGCCACCAAGCGCAACCCCATCGACGTGGACGCCTACCGCATCCGGCCGGACGGTACGGGGCTCACGCGGATCACAACGCGGCCCGGCACCCACTCGGTACGGTTCAACCCTACCTTCACGGCCTTCCTCGATACCTGGAGCGACATCCACACGCCTCCCCAGCAGAGTCTTCATGACGCCACCGGGAAGCTGCTGCGGCTCATCGATGCCAACCCCAGCGAGGCCTGGCAGGCCCTGGCCAAGAGCCAGGTGAGCTTCCAGACCGTGAAGACCCGGGATGGGTTCCCCATGGAAACCATGCTTGTCCTGCCCGTGGGCTTCGACCCCGCGAAAAAGTACCCCGTGTTCCAGGAGATCTACGGCGGCCCGGGCACGCCCGAAGTGCGGAACGCCTGGAACCGGAGCATGCCCTGGTACCAATTCCTGGCCCAGAACGGCCTGGTGGTTTGGATCTGCGACAACCGCAGCGCCTCCGCCAAAGGCTTGGCCAGTGCCTTCGGAATCCACGGGAACCTTGGTGCCCAGGAGCTGCAAGACCAGCTGGACGGGCTGGCCTGGCTGAAGGCCCAGGGCTGGGCCGACATGGAACGGGTCTGCCTGGACGGCTGGAGCTACGGGGGCTTCATGACCACATACGCCCTCACCCACAGCAAGGCCTGGAAGCTGGGCATCGCCGGTGCCCCGGTCACCGACTGGAAGCTCTACGACAGCGTCTACACCGAGCGCTACATGGGCCTGCCCAGGGATAATCCGGCGGGCTATGAGTCCAGCTCGGTACTGAAGGCCGCCAAGGACCTGCATGGCCGGCTCCTGCTCCTGCACGGGACCCTGGACAACAACGTGCACCCCCAGAACAGCGTCATGCTCATCGACGCCCTCCAGAAAGCCGGCCGTCCATTCGACTTCGTCCTCCTGCCTGGCTCGGCCCATGGGCCCCGCAGCCCCGAACAGGTCTGGGCCGTGATCCAGGCCCGCTGGGCCTTCCTGTCTAAGAACCTCTGAGGGTCAGGCCTGACCTGCTGAATCCTGTTTCGCGGGCAGCATCCGATCGTAGACCCACAGCAGCGCTGCCGTGAGCACGCCCACACCGATGATCGTCCAGAGCAGGCCGGTGGGCCTGTGTTCCACTTCGCCGAAGTGATGCATCAGCTTCCCGCCGAACCAGCCGCCGATCAATGAGCCAAGTCCGATGGGGAGAAAGGCGAACCCCATGTAGGTGCCCTGCTGGCCTGGAGGGGCGAGCCGCGAGATGTACTCGTAGTACCGCGGCGACTGCACGATCTCCCCGAGCGCGACGCAGATAAGGGTGATGATCACGCCCGTCACCGTGGGCATGAAAATCAGCACGATCCAGGCCAGGGATGACATCAAAGTCCCTAGCGTGACCGCCTTCAAGGATGCAATCCTCTGAGTGGCCAGGTTGATCAGCACCGTCAGCGAGATCACGACTAGGGGTCCTGTCACCAGCAGCAGCTCTGTATCCGCCCGCGGGTCGATGTACTTCACGACGTACAGGGGCAGCGTGATGAATTCTTGCCAGTACACCACCCAGTACCCAGTGAAGATCACCAGGAACAACATGAACTTCGGGTTCGATATCACGGTGATGAAGTTCCTGCCGGTTTCCGCCAGAGAAGGCGGGGGTGCATCGCCTTCTTTACGCGGTTCCTTGAACAGCAATAGCACCGCGAAGAACATCATGGCCACGCTGACCGCTGCCACGCGGAATACGTTCTCTACGCTCATGTGACGGTGGACGTAGGACGCGACATAAGGGCCGGCAGCACCGCCGATGTTCACCAGCGTGTAATAGATCGAATAGCCGATCGAACGGACATTTTCGTTTGAGGCCCGCGCAGTCGTCCCTACGACAGCCGGCTTAACCAGGGCGATGCCGAGAGCCGGCAGCATCAGTACGAAGGCGACGAGCAGGCCGAGGGGCACCATGCCTCGAACCGGAGCCATCCAGGATGAGCCTAGCGATCCGAGCAGGAAATAGGAGCAGCTGAGGATCAAATACGCAAGGGAGAGCGCTCCACGGAATCCGAGGCGGTCCGCGATGGCTCCTCCGAAGGCCGCCAGAAACCACACCAGCCCGCCGAACAATCCGGCCAGGCTACTGGCAGCCTGCGTCGGGAATTCGAGAGACTCGTTCAGGTAGCGGGCCAGGGACGCGAAGGCTGCGTAGTACGAGAGGCGCTCGAACAGCTCGCTGACGTTGGCCACCCAGAAAGGGCGCGCGAATCCTTCGCGGATGTCGCGCAAGCGTTGAGCTGTGCTCAAGGAGTCTCCTGGGGAAGGGAATTGCCCTTCGATCTTCCCGGGGAATCGGAGGCAGGGTCAACCCATTCCCCCAGGTTGCCTTTACTTCCCCGCTTTCGTGAACTCCACCACGGCCCGGAGCATGTCACCCACGGACATGATGCCCACCAGGTCACCCTTGCCATCCACCACGCATAGGCCGTAGAGCTTGTGGTCCAGGATCAACTGGGCCGCTGTGGCGAGATCCATGTCCGGTGTGACCGTGATGGGGGACGGATTCATGATCTCCTTGACTGGCGTCTTGGAGAGCAGGTAATGCACCTCCCAGGTATCCAGCGAGGTGGCCTTGCCCGGCGTATAGTCCTTGATCATCCGCTCCGTGATCAAGCCGGTGAGCCGGCCCTTGCTCATGACTGGAAGACGCCTGATGCCCTTTTCCTTCATGATGTGGATGGCCTCGATGATCGAGGTTTCCTCATCGATGGTGATGGGATTCTTGGTCATCCATTTTTTGACTGAGGTCATCGCGCTCCTCTCACATGCCCAGGAAGGCCTTCTTGATGTGGTCATTGTTGAGCAGCTCTTCTCCAGTGCCCGCAAGCACGACCCGCCCCGTTTCCATCACATAGGCCCGGTGGGAGATGCGGAGGGACTGATAGACGTTCTGTTCGACGAGAAGGATGGTAACGCCTTGCCGATTGATGCCGCTGATGATGTCGAAGATGTTTTTCACGAACAGGGGAGACAGGCCCAGGGAGGGTTCATCCAGCAGCAGCAACTTAGGATTGGCCATGAGCCCTCGGGCAATGGCCAGCATCTGTTGTTCCCCTCCGGACATGGTGCCGCCTAGCTGTTTCTCGCGCTCCAGGAGGCGGGGGAACAACTCGAATACCCAGTCGATGTTCTTCTGGCGGTCAGCCCTGGTCGCCTTGACGTAGGAACCCATGCGGAGGTTCTCCATCACAGTCATTTCCGGGAAAATCCGGCGGCCTTCCGGAACCTGGACGAGCCCCGCTTCGACCACCTGATGAGGCTGCATCCTTCCCAGGTCACGGCCCTGGAATGTGATGGTGCCCGAGCTGGGTTTCTCCAGGCGAGAGATGTTCTTAAGGGTCGTTGACTTCCCGGCGCCGTTGGCCCCGACGACAGTGGCAATCTCCCCCTCATTGACCTCCAGATCCACGTCCCAAAGCACCTTGAGATCGCCGTAGGCGAAGTTGAGCCTCTCGATCCTAAGCATGGCTCTCACCTAGGTAGGCGCTGATGACGTCGGGGTTGCTGACGACCTCCTGGGGAGTGCCCTCCATGAGTTTCTCGCCCGAAGTCAGGACGACGATGCGGTCCGAAATGCGCATGATGGCCTTCATGTCGTGCTCGATGACCATCTGCGTGAGGCCATGCTTCTTGATGTCGAGGATGAGCTGGATGATCTCATCGCTTTCGGCCGGGTTGAGCCCGCCCATCACCTCGTCCAGCAGCAAGAGCTTCGGCCGGGTGGCGAGGGCCCGCGCCACCTCCAGCTTCTTGCGCTCGCCGATGGGCAGTCCACCTGCGATGAAATCCGCCCGGTGTTCCATGCCGACCACCTTGAGTTGGTCCATGGCCCAGGCCCGGGCAATCCTGAGGGACGACGTGTGCGCGAGGGCTCCCACCATCACGTTGTCCACCACCGATAGCTTGGCCAAGGGCCTCACCTTCTGCCAGGTGCGAACCATGCCCAGCATGCAGACCTTGTCAGGATCTAGCCCGTTCAGCCTTCGACCATTGAAGAAGATCTCTCCCTTTGAAGGCGGATAGTACCCAGTGATGCAGTTGAACAGGGTGGTCTTGCCGGCGCCATTGGGGCCGATAAGGCCCATGATGCTCCCCTCCTCGACCGAGAAGGAGACGTCAGAAATGGCTGCGAGGCCACCGAAGAACTTGCTGACATGGTTGATTTCCAGGATGGCCATCAGACCGCCTCCTGTTTCCGGCGCCTAGCCAGTTTCTTGACGAACCCCATGAGCCCGTCCGGCATGAACAGAATCACCAGCACTACGAGAATGCCGTAGAGCAGAACATGGGCATGGGCGAGGTTCTCCTTCAGGAAGAGCCCCACCTTCGAATCCGCATTCACCAGGCCGACCCTTACGAGCAGATCGGTGACCATGTTGCTGCGCAGGGCCTCGGACATGGGCACCAGCACCAGGGCACCGAGCACCGGGCCCCATAGCGTACCCATGCCGCCGATGATGCAGATGAGCATGATCTGGACCGACACATCGAGTCCCAACACCGTGGGCGGATCCACGAATCCCACATAGATGCCGTAGAAGGCTCCTGCCAGAGAGGTCAGGACAGCGGAGATCCCGAGGGCGATGTTCTTGTAGAGCGAGATGGAGATGCCCAGGGAGTGGGCCGCATCCTGATCCTCGCGAATGGCCTGGAAGAAATAGCCCAGTTTGGAATGCTGCACCGAGTAGGTGATCCCTATGGTGAGCAGGGCCAAGAAGAGGCCGATGTAATAGAAGGGGACCTTGGTCGAGAAGTCGGTCACGACCCGCTCGCCGATCTTGAAGGCGGGGAGTTCGGTGACCAGGATCCCTTCGGCACCGTTGGTGAGGGTGGTGAGGTTGATGGCGCTCAGACGGAGGATCTCCGCCACGGCGATGGAGGCCAGCACGAAGTAGGGGCCCCGCAGCCGGAAGCATATGCTGCCGATGGCCAGGGCGACGGCCACGACCAGCACCATGCCGACCCAGACGCCGATCCAGGGCGGAATCTGCTTGGCCTGCATCAGCATCATGGTGGTATAGGCGCCCACGCCGAAATACGCTGCATGCCCCACCGAGTACTGCCCCGCAAACCCACCCAGGATGTTCCAGCTCTGTCCCATGGACACGCTCAGGAACAGCAGGATCATCATGTGGAGCGCGTACGGGCTTTCCACATATTTCGGGATCGCCATCAGCAGGGCCAGGACGATGAGGCCCGCGGCTGCCTTGAGAATCGTCTTGGGCATGATGGTCTCCTCAGGTCCGCGACTTGCCCATCAGGCCCGAGGGCTTGAAGAGGAGCACCAAGAGGAAGAGCACGAAGACCACCACGTCCTTCCAGCCGGAGGAGATGTAGACCGCACTGAGGGATTCGGTGACCCCGATCAGGATGCCACCCAGCATGGCCCCGACCACGCTGCCCATCCCTCCCAGCACCGTGATGACGAAGGCCTTGAGGGTGAAGACCGCGCCAACCTGGGGAAAGATGTAGTAGGTCGGCGAGATCAGCGCGCCGGCCGTCCCCGCAAGGGCGGATCCGAGACCGAAGGCGATGATGGACATGCGCTTGACGTTGATGCCCATCAGCTGGGCCGCATCCCGATCCTGGGCGGTGGCGCGGATGGCCTGTCCCGTGTCCGTCTTCAGGAGGAACCAGTACAGGACTGCCGTAATGGCCGTCGTGATCAGGAAGGAAATCAGGAGAGGCGTGGAAACGGACACGCCACCACCGACCTTGAGGGTGGAGGAAGAATAGGAAGTCGTGATGAGCTTGTAGTCGGACGTGAAGATGAGCATCACGGTATTGCTCATGATGAGACCGAGGCCGATGGTCAGCAGGATCTGGTTCTGGGCCACCGCCTTGAGGACTCTGTTGATGAACACTCTCTGGAGGAATCCTCCGAACAGGAACATCAGGGGAAAGGTGATCAGCACGGACACGAACGGATCGATGCCCAACACAGTGAAGGCAAGATAGGTGAGGTACATGCCCACCATGAGGATGTCGCCATGCGCGAAATTGATGACTCGCATCACACCGAAGATGAGGGTGAGCCCGATGCCGATGAGCGCGTAGACCCCGCCTATCAGGATCCCGCTGATGAGGGATTGCATGAAGACAGCCATGGGCGGGTCTCCCGAATCGACAGGGGACGCCGGATGGCGTGCCCGCTCAAGATGGGCTTACTTCCACCTGGGGAATGGGTAGATGGCCTTTTTGGTCGCGAACCGGGAAGGCAGGATCGTTTCGTAGTTTCCTGAGATGATCTGCTCCACGAGCATCTGATGGTTGTTCTGGTTGTTGAACCCGTCGTAGTCCGCGAACTGGACTTCGCCCATCACGCCATTCCACTTGCCCGCCTTCAGTCCATCCCGGGTCTTGGCGCGGTCCCCACCGGAGGCCCTGGCGGTTTCCGCCATGATCACCATCGAAGCATAGGCACAGGCCGCATGGTAGGAGGGTTCCTTGCCGAACCTGGCCTTGTATCGCTTCCCGAACTCTTTCGCGCCAGGCCAGTTCACGTCCTCCGTCCACTGGGTGCATGAAATCACGTTCTCAGAGACGGCCCGCTCATTCGCGAACTCGGCGGTCGTGAAGCCGGCCCCGGCCCCCAGGAAGGCCTGGGGTTGGAGCCCCACTTCCCGGGACTGCCGCATCAGCAGGATGGCGTCAGCCACATAGGACACCATGAAGACGAGGTCGGGATTCTTGGACTTGATCTGGGCCAGGGTGGATCGGTAGTCGGCCGAGCCCTTCGGATAAGCCACATCGGCCACGACCTGCATCCCCTTCTTGGCCACATAGTCCTTCGCGGTATTTGAGGTGGACGTGCCGAAATCGGTGTTCTCGTAGATGAAGGCGATGCTTTTGGGCTTCCCCAGGGAGGTCGCCGCATCAATGAGGCTGGAAGCGTACTTGTCGGCGGGGGCATTCATCCGGAACACGTTCTTGAAACCCTGCCGGGTGATCTCCTCCTTCGCAGCGGCCGGAATCAGGAGGGGCACCCGGTACTTCTCTGCAAGCCGGGCCACAGCGTTCGAGCAGGCCGACGTGTAGGGCCCCACCACGCCCACCACGTTGTCGCGGGTCGCCAGTTTCTCCATGGCGCTCATGGAGATCTGGGGTTTGCCCGTATCGTCCTCCCAGACCAGCTGAAGGCTGAACCCCTTCTTCTTCAGGTCCTCTTCCGCGAGTTTGATGCCATTGGTGATGTTCTCGCCGATGGGGGCTTCCGGACCACTCATGGAATTGATGACGCCAATCTTCTGCGCCATGACACAGGGAGATAGCGCCAGGATGGCGCCCAGGGCTAGCAGGTGCTTTCGCATGGCTACTCCAGAGCAAAGGGAGTTTGGTTGGTTGGTGGTGGGATTCTACACTCAGCGATTAACCCCTGACCACGAAACCTGCGGAAACTGCACCGCAGGTTCCGTGGGAGAGGATGGTATCTCCCGTATCCTCAGCGACAACCACTCATGGCAAGTCCCGAGCTGTCACCCTCCTCCACACTGGGCCGAGTAATAGCCTCCGTGCTGTTGCAGCACCACCTCTGCTCCGTAGAGGATCGAGAGATTGTTCGAGGTGAGCACGTCCTGTTTGGGGCCTTCGAGGAAGACACGGCCCTCTCTCAGCAGGATCACCCGCTGGATCTGAGGCAGAATCTCCTCGATGTGATGGGTCACCAGCAGGATGGTCTTTCCTTGCCGGGCGATCTCCTGAAGCATCGTCAGGAAGTGCTGCCGGGCCACCAGGTCAAGGCCCGTGGTGGGCTCGTCCAGCAGGAGTGCCCTGGGATCAGGCGCCAGGGCCCGGGCGATGAGGATGCGCCGGGCCTCGCCCGTCGACATCTCGTCGATTCGCTTGCCGGCGAGGTGCCCCGCACCCACCATGGCGAGGGCCCTGTCCGTTCGCTCAGCCATGGCGGGGGTGACCTTTTGATGGGAGAAGACCCCATGGCTCGCGAAAAATCCCGACACGACCAGATCCCGCCCACTCCTTCGCCCGCCTCCATTCGCGACGATAAAGGACTGGTGGAGGTCGGCTGAAACAATCCCAAGTTGGGAACGAAGCTCGAACAAGTCCCACCGGTCCCGATCCAGGATTCGAATCGGTCTGGCATCCTCGCGATGGAGCAGCGGATAGTCCTGTTTGTTCACCAACCGGATCAGCGAGGACTTCCCGCACCCATTGGGCCCGAGAATGGCCGTGTGCTCACCTTCCCGGATGTCGAAGGTGAGGTCGTCGAGAACGGCCCTACCCCCTCGGATCACCGTCGCATGATGGAGGGTGAGCAGGGGCGCGGTAGGCCTCATGCCGGCCGATGGCGGCAAGGAATCCTGAAATGGTTGATCCTGCATGGGCATCCTGGGACGGTGGCAAAATGGACGGTACATGAAAAGATTCGAATTTCAGCTGAGGATCTCTGCGGAGAGATACCTGGACTACTACCGCGGCACCGTCCGCCAGGTGGTGGTCCGTTGCCCAGACGGAGTGAGCATCCAGTTCCCCGCCTCCCTGCTGCAACCCTTCGTCACCTCCGAGGGAATCCATGGGAGCTTCGTGCTGACCTGCGACGACCACAACAAGGGCGCGGATCTGCGACGATCGCCCGTCAGGAATTGAATTCCAGCTTCTCGTACCGGGGAAACCCGATCTCAACCCATTCCTCTTTTCCTGAACGGATGATATTCCCGAAGATGAAAACCAGCGGTGCCGAGGTCAGGTCGCCGGGGTAAATCCCGATGATCCATGGGTGCGCCTCATTCAGTTCGAATCCCTCGCTCTCGCGGATCCGCTCCATCAGGCCGTTCATGTAGGCCCGGGCGTTGGTCATGGCTGATTCGAGGGAGAGGAACTGCATGCCTTCGGCATGATAGGTCCTTCCCAGGTTGCTCCGCAGGAACATGGCGGGTTCCGGCAGGAGCCGCACATGGGAGGCAGGAAAGGCCTGCTGGAGGGCCTCTCTCAGCGCTTCGACAGTGGATGTCATGGGTGCCTCCTAGTACCGCATCTCGCGGTTGTAGGGAATGCCAAGGCTGGAGGGACCGAGCATGCGGGCCTTCCGCGTCAGGGAGAGCACCAGGATGACCAGCACGTAGGGCAGCATCACCGCAAATTCGTAGGGGAACTTGATGCCGCCGACCTGGATGGAAAGCTGGAGCGATTGGGCGAGGCTGAACAACAGCGCGCCTCCCATGATGCCAATCGGGTTCCAGCGGCCGAAGTACACGAGCGCCACGGCGATGAAACCCCGGCCGGCCACCAGATCGTCCGCGAACATCTTGGCCTGGCAGAGGGAGAGGTAGGCGCCGCCGAGCCCGGCCATGGCGCCTCCCAGCATCAGGGCCTGGTAGCGCACCCGGTTCACGTTGATGCCCATGCTGTCCGCGGCCCGGGGCGCGGTCCCGACGGCGCGGACCTTGAGGCCCCAGGGCGTCTTGAAGAGGAGGTACCAGCTGCCCGGGACCATCAGGAATGCAATGTAGACCATGGGGTTGTGGTTGAAGAGGAGGTCGCCCAGGAAGGGGATCCGACTGAGGCCCGGGATCGCCCAGGCCGCCATGCCTTCCACCCCCGTCACGCCGCCGATGAAATGGCGGAAAAGGGTGCCGGCCACGCCCCAGCCGAACATCTGCAGCCCGATGCCCGCGATGCCCTGCTCGGCCCGGAAGGTGACCGTCACCAGGGCGAAGAGGAGGCCCAGGAGGACGCCGGCCACCATGGCGATGGCAAACCCGATGAGAATTCCGTAGGGCGCGAGCGGGCCATCCTTGAGGAAGAAGGGGGGCAGGAAGCCCAGGAAGGCCCCCATGCACATGATGCCTTCACAGCCGAGGTTGAACACGCCTGCGCGCTGGTTGAACATCTCGCCCAGGGACGCCAGGAGCAGCGCCACCGAGAACGGCACTCCGAGCAGCAGGATGTTGTAGACGAAACCGTGGGTCACGGCTGGCCTCCCGTCTTGGCAGACTCCGGAGAAAATTTCGCCCTGAGGCGCGAGAAGAATCTGGCCGCCCGTTCCTGGGCATAGGCATTGTTCATGTACATCTTGGCCGAGACGATGCACAGGATGATCACGCCCTGGAGGACCAGGATCATGTTCGCCGGGACCCCCGCGGAGCGCTGGGTCATGTCCGATCCCACCAGCAGGAGGCCGAAGAAAACCGCCGCCGGCACGATGCCTGCGGGATGGAGACCTCCGAAGAGGGCCACCACGATGCCTGCGAAACCGTACCCGGAAGTGATGTTCTCGATGGCGCGGTGGTGAACGCCCGTGACTTCCACGGCCCCCGCGATCCCCGCGAAGCTCCCGGAGAGGACCATGGCCATCACCAGCGACCCCGACACATTGATCCCCGCGTAGCGCGCGGCCTTGGCCTCGGCCCCGGCAGCCCTCAGGCGGAAGCCGAAGGTGGTGTGCCAGAGAAAGAAATAGACGCAGACGCACAGGACGAGGGCCAGGATCAAGCCTGTATGGAGGCGCGTGCCGGGGATGAGGTGGCTCAGGATGGCAGATTCGGGAAGGCGCATGGACTGGGGCGTGCCCGATCCGGTTTCGAGTTCGCCGGGGTCGATCATGGGCCCCCGTAGGAAGAAGGTGTAGAACTGGGCGGCGATGTAGTTGAGCATCACGGTGGAGAGGATCTCATTGACTCCGAGCTTGGCCCGGAGGATGCCGGCGATCCCGGCCCACAGGCCGCCGCCGATGGCGCCCGCGAGGATCACCAGGATGAGCAGGGCGTAGCGCGGCAGCCCCGGGAGGGCCAGCGCCGTGGCGGTGGCGGCCAGGATGCCCATCAGCATCTGTCCCTCGGCACCGATGTTGATGATGCCGCTGCGGAAGGCGATGGCGATTCCCAGGCCCACCAGGATCAGGGGCACGGCCCGCACGAGGATTTCAGTGATGCCGAACACGTCCTTGAAGGGGCCCGTGAAGATCGTCACGTAGGTGTCGATGGGACTCGCCCCGATGGCCTTGAGCACGATGGCCCCGAGGGCTGCGGCGGCCAGGGTGGCCAGGAGGATGACGCCTGCGCCATAGGCGATCCTGGACTTATTCATCGCCCACCCCCGCCATGAGCAGACCGAGCCGCTCCCGCGTCGCCTCGAGGGAGCTGAGCACCTTGAGGATCCTGCCCTTGTAGATGACGGCAATGCGGTCCGACAGGTTCATGATTTCCTCGAGTTCCTCGGAAATGAGCAGAACGCCACCCCCCGCGCGCCGGCGAGCGAGGAGCTGGGAGTGGATGAATTCCTGGGCACCCATGTCCACGCCCCGGGTGGGGTAGACCGCCACCAGGGCCTTGGGTTCGCGGGACAGTTCCCGGGCCAGGATCACCTTCTGGATGTTTCCCCCCGAAAGAGAGCCTCCTGCCACGGATGTGGAAGAGCACCGGATGTCGAAGGAGGCCTTGAGGGCTTCCGCGTTGCGGGCGATCTCCCCCAGCTTGAGAACCACCGACCAGCTGAACTTGGGGGTGTGGAAATCCTTGAGCACCAGATTCTCCTTCACGGAGAACTTGGGCACGATGCCTTCGTGGTGGCGGTCCTCGGGAATGTAGCCCAGGCCCGCGGTGATCATCGACCCGGGACTCTTGTTGGTCATGTCCGCGTCCAGGAAATCAACCCTGCCGGATTCCACATGCCTGAGTCCCGTGAGGGATTCGGCGAGCTCGCGCTGGCCGTTGCCGGACACCCCGGCCAGGCCCAGGATCTCGCCCGCGTGGAGTTCCAGATCCAGCCCGTCCAGGGCCAGATGGCCCCGGTCGCCCCGGACGTGGAGATCCCGGGCCCGGAGGACCACCCTGCCGTCCAGGCTCAGGCCTTCGTTCCGGGGAAGGTGGATCTCCCGGCCGGTCATGAGCGCGGCCAGATCCGCCGAGGTATGGTCGGCGGTCTGCCCGTTGAAGACCACGGCGCCATGCCGGAGGATGGCCACCCGGTCGGAAAGGGCCTTGACCTCGTTGAGTTTGTGGCTGATGAAGATGATGGAAAGCTCGCCCGTCATGCGCTTCAGGCGGTCGATGAGGTCGTCAGTCTCCTGAGGTGTGAGGGCCGAGGTGGGCTCGTCCAGGATGAGGAGCTGCGCACCGAAACAGAGGGTCTTGATGAGCTCGACCCGCTGTTGCTCCCCCACGGAGAGCTGCCAGATGTAGGCGTCGGGATTCACGGGGAGTTCGTGGTGCTCAGAGACCTCCATGATCCTGGCCTTGGCCGCCTTGAGATCCAGATTCATGAATCGATGAAGCTTCTTGAGTCCCAGGGCCACGTTCTCGGCCACGGTCATGTTGGGCACGAGCATGAAGTTCTGGTGCACCATGCCGATGCCGCGGGCATAGGCATCGTTGGGGGTGTGGAATCGGACTTCGCGGCCGTTCAGGGTGATGGTTCCCGAATCCGGTTGGTAGAGTCCGGCCAGGATGTTCATGAGGGTGGATTTCCCGGCACCGTTCTCGCCCACCAGCGCGAGGACCTCCCCCCGCGACACTTGCATGGAGACGTTGTTGCAGGCCAGGATGCCGGGAAACCGCTTGGTGATGGCCTCGAGCTTGAGTTCGTCGAGCGGCTCGGCGGTTGTTTTCATGGGGACTCCTGGATGGCCTGGACAGGGCCCTCAGCCAAAACAACAGGCCCCGGTATGCCTGGGCATGCCGGGGCCTTGGATCCGGTGATGCCTTAGAACTTGACTTCCTTCCAGGCAAGGGGAAGCTTGCCGGCGGTCATCTCGGCCCTGGCCTTGTCCACGGCCTTCCGAATGGCGGGGGTCAAGACCTTCCCGACATTGTCGTTGTATTTGAAGATGAAGCCCTTGTTGGCGAAATTGAGGGGGATGTTCTCACCCCCGCGCACGCCGGCCTCCCGCTTGGCGATGAGGACTTCCACCACAGCGGTGTAGTTGTAGCTGGAGGCGGCGAGGACCTTGGGGGCTTCGGGGACGCTGAGCTGGGAAATGTCCTGGCCCGCCCACCAGATGGTCTTGTCCTTGGTGTCGGCGACGACTTTGAGGGCACCCATGGCCTGCTGCGAGGAACCGGTCAGGAAGTCAGCGCCGGCGTTGATCTGGGTCTTGGCCAGTTCGGCGGCCTTGACGAAGTCGCCGAAGCTGCCCGTGTGGGCCACCTTGACCTGGATGTTGGGGTTGACGGACTTGGCGCCAAGCACGAAGCCGCGGTCATAGCGGGCAGCGTCGCCACCGTCCACGGGACCCACACAGCCCACGATATTGGCCTTGGTGACCATGCCGGCAATGATGCCGTTCAGGTAGCCCGTCTGCTCGCTCTCGGGCATGTAGGTGAAGACGTTCTTGGCGCCGATATCGGCGCTGGTGCCGAAGACGAAGGTGGTGGTGGGGTAGTCGGGGGCCATTTCGGTGACCAGGTTCTTGTACTGGGCGCCGTGGCAGATGATGATGTCGAAGTGCTTGGAGGCGTACTGGCGGGCGGCGGAGCCTGCATCCACGGGCTTCATCTTCTCGCTGTAGCTGTATTCGACCAGCGAGTTCCCGTANNCTCCTTCTGCACCGCCTTGATGGCATCATGCATGGACTGGCACCAGCCCTTGTCATCCACCGTGGATTCCACGATGAGGGCGATGCGCACCTTGGACTTGGGAGGGGCCGCGAACAAGCCGCTGGCGAGCGTACCCAACACAGCGAAAGCAAGGAACAGCTTCTTCATCTCTTACCTCCAGGAATTTAAAAGCATGGCCAAATTTACCAGCTTTGGAGGAAGACAAAATAAAAAATTCTCCCGGTGGTAAAAATCTTATTCACGCATCCACAGGGCTCCGACAGACTGGTGGGCATGGATGTCTGCTGAGGAACCTCAATGGCTGAAGATCGTGCCCTGGAACCATCCTCAATGAAAAAAGGACCAAACCAGGAGCAGATGCTGCGGCACCTCCGCCGCGCCCAGGAGATTGCCATCCGGTCGGTCACGATGGGGCATCATCCTTTCGGGGCGATCCTGGTGGGTCCGGATCATGAGACCGTCCTGCTTGAACAGGGCAACGTCAGCACGGTCAATCATGCGGAAGCCGTGCTGGCCCGCACCGCCGACCTGAACTTCACTCCGGACTATCTCTGGGACTGCACGCTCTACACCACGGTGGAACCCTGCGCCATGTGCGCGGCGACCCAGTACTGGGCCAACATCGGCCGTCTGGTCTATGGCATGGACGAAAGGCGCCTTCTGGATCTGACCCGTGACAGTGCCGAGAATCCCACGATGGACGTGCCTGCTCGCTACATCTATGCGCATAGCCAGAAGGCCATCGAGGTCATCGGACCGATTCCAGAAGTCGAGGAGGAGATCGCCGAACTGCACCGGGCGTTCTGGCGACGTCTCCCGGCGCCATGACTCAGTCCCACGAAGAATAGCCAGAGTGCGCGATGAGTCCCCAGGACGCAGGATAAATTAAGCAGTGCTATGATTATTTATCGCCCATGACTTCAACATCAGCTCTTCCTGACATCCAAGTCCGCATCGCCGAGGCCTACCGCGGCTTGCCGGAGGCTCAGCGGGCCATCGCCAATGCTCTGATGGCTGACCCTTTGCTTGGTGCCCTGTGGGGGATCGAATCCACGGCCGAGCGTGCCGGCGTCAGCATGGGCTCTGTCATGCGCTTCGCCAAGCGCCTGGGCTACCGGGGCTACAGTGATTTCCGGAATGCCCTGCGGGAGGCGTGCAACGCGCGGTCCGGGGGATCTGAATCCGAACTGGCCGATCTGGAAGTCCCCACTGATCTCTACGGCACCCTGGCGGAGGTCGTGCAAAGGGACAGCCAGCACCTCAACCGCATGATCCAGCTGGTGGACCATTCCAAGCTCCAGCGAGCCGCCGAAATGCTGCTTCAGACCAGGCATCGCCTCATCCTCGGGCGCGGTGTGGGCCACGTCATGGGGTTGATCCTGGCCTACTACCTGACCCAGGCAGGCGTGCCATGCAGTGCGGCCCTTCCTTCAGATTTCTCCAATCAGGTCGCCAACCTTGAACCTCAGGATCTGCTCGTGGCCATCAGCTTCCACCCCTACAGCCGGGAGACCGTGGATGCGGCGATCTTCGCCAAGCAGAACGGCGTGACGGTTCTGGCCATATCTGACCGCTCGGATTCTCCCCTCGCGGACCATGCCGACATCCTCATCCCCGTGCCCAGCGAGAACCTCCTCTTCGGCTACAGCCTCACCTCCTTTTCAGCCATGGCCCATGCCTTCGCCATCGTCCTGGCTTCCCGGGACCAGTCCGGCATCCTCAAGCGCCTTAAGGCCGCCGACAAGGTGGCCCAGCCCCTCTTCGTGGATCACTGGCTGCCCATGCAGCCCGGGGCGATCCAGCGACGCGGAACAAGAACCGGAAAGTAGGGCGGATTAGAACCGGTCCCAGAGTCTTTGGGCCAGCTCACGACTGTGGGCCGCCAGGGACGCTTCGTCCACGTCGAGGGTGAGGCGCTTCCCTTCCATGAGCACACGGCCGGCGCAGATGGTGGTGTCCACCGTCGCCTGGGAGATGCCGAAGATCAGGTGCCCCAGCACGGTATCGCCGTTGAGCGGCGTGGGCGGATGGTAGTCCACCAGGATGAGGTCGGCGGCGGCGCCTTCCTGGAGCGTGCCGATGGGGAAGCCCCACATTCGGCTCACCAGTTCCGGATTCCGCACGAAGAGGGTGTTGGCCACTTCCATGAACCCGCAGCTGGGATTGTCCTGGCGGAGATGCTGGGCCCACAGGGCCACGCGGACCTCCTCCAGCATGTTCACGGTCATGGCGTCGGTGCCGAGGCCTACGCGGACGCCCCGCGCTGTGAGCTTGATCAGGTCCGCGATGCCCACGGCGTTGTTGAGGTTGGACTGGGGGTTGTGGGCCACGAATGTATCCGTGGAGGCCAGGAGGTCGATGTCGGCATCGGTGACGTGGACTGCGTGGGCCGCGATGCTCTTCCCGCCCATGAGCCCATGGGCGTGCAGCCGGGCCGCAGGAGTGAGGCCGTGCTGCTGGAGATTGACCGCCACGTCCGAGGCGGCCTCGGCCACGTGGACATGGAAGCCGATGTCCAGATCCTGGCCCATGGCCGCAGCGCGGTCCAGAGTGGCGTCGGACAGCGTGAAGGCGGCGTGGAGACCGAAGAGGGCCCGGAGGTGGGGGTCCCCTTCCCTGGCGCAGCGCCGGGCGAAGCTGGCGTTCTCCTCGAGGCCTTCGGTGGAGATGGCTTCGCCGTCCCGGTCCGAGACTTCGTAGCAGAGGCAGGCCCGCACTCCGGAGGCCTTGACGGCCTTGGCGATGCGGTCCAGGGAGCCGGTGATGGCGTGGGGGCTGGCGTGGTGGTCCACCAGGGTCGTGGTGCCCTTGCGGATGGCGTCCAGGAGGACCACCTGAGCGCTCACCTCCACGTCATCCAGACTCAGTTGCCGGTCCAGGCGCCACCACAAGTGGTCCAGGACCTCCTGGAAATTGGCGCTGGGGGCCATCTTGCTTAAGCCCCGCACCAGGGTGGAGTAGAAGTGCATGTGGGCGTTCACCAGGCCGGGCATGACCACCTGCCCACCCGCGTCGATCACCTGGTCGAAGGGCCCTGAAATGGCCTCCTTCGGCGCGATCCGGGCGATTCGGCCATCTTCGACGAGCAGCGCCATTCCCTCCAGCACCCGGCAGGGAGCGCCGAGGGTGATGATCGTGCCGTTCTGGATGAGCAGGCGGGAGGACATGGGTGGCACCAGAAAGGGAGACGGACTAGGAAGCAGCGACCTCCTTGTTGAAGGCTTCGATCAGTTTGTCGAACTGGGCGGCCTCCTCGGTGAAGAGCTGGTGCCAGTACTCGGGATCCCACTGGGCGCAGATCTCCTCGTAGGTCTTGCCCTGCTGTTCGACCCAGGTGAAGTACTTCAGGTTGTGGATGGCCTTCTTCTCCGGGAAGGTCAGCTCCTTGAAGTGATCCACCGCCTGGCGCTCCAGGCTGCCGATGTGGGCCTTGGCGGCGTCCATGGCGGTGAAGGCGCCGTGCTCCGTGGTCTGCTCTTCGAGCCGCGAGCGGTACATCTCCACGCTGTCCGTGAAGATCGTGAAGACCACGTCGTTCTCGTCCAGCTCCCAGTACTTCGCCGCCTTGATGGCCGCCAGCAGGTTGCAGACGCCGCTGATGCCCAGCAGGCCCAGCTTGGCGATGGTGGCCGCGTCCACGCCCAGGGTGGCCAGGTAGGCCTGCCCTGCGGGTTCGTTGAAGAGCCGGAGGACGCGCATGCAGTCCTCATCATCGATGGCGGCGATCGCATCCGTGTTGCGGACGTTGTGGACCCAGGGCACGTGTTTGTCGCCGATGCCCTCGATGCG
>PMJK01000102.1 GCA_003158505.1 Holophagaceae bacterium
CCTGAAACTCATATGGAACTTCAGACAGGAGGTGCCCGGGTCAGCCTGGCCGCCACTGCTTCTCGGCAGTCCGAGTCTGTTGGCTTGGGTGGGTGTACAGGCATACCGGAGCCGCTCGGCTCCGGTGTTTGAAGTGGTGGCTGGAGGCAGACTCGAACTGCCGACCTAGGGATTATGAGACCCTCGCTCTAACCACCTGAGCTACCCAGCCACGAAGGGACAGTCTAGCGTGGGCGCGGGTCTGGGTCTACGTCAGATCGTCCACGAGCACCACGATGAGACGCTTGGGACCGTGGACACCGTAGGCGAGGGTTTGTTCGATGTCAGCGGTCTTGCTGGGACCGGAGATCAGCAGGGCGTTGGGCGGAAGGCTGCGGCCCCAGCCCAGGTTCTTCACGGCGGACCAGAAACTGTCCTGGATGGTGGAGGCCCGCAGCAGAGCGATGTGGATGGGAGGCACCAAGGACAGGAGACGCGGCTCGGCCGGTCCGGGTGTCAGCAATAACCCGCCGGTCTCGGCGACGCCCCCCACGGTGCCCGTGAATCCAGCGGCCACGCCGGAGAACAACTCGTCCTTGAAGGTTTCCACCGGACGGTCATAGGGCATCAACTGGGTGTCGCCGGGCGCCCAGGCCGCGGCGAGAGCCGAGCCGGCCTCGCTGGAGGGGCCGAAAAGCAGGTTCGGGAGCCTTTCGCACTCGCAGAAGGCACGAACCATGTCAGGCCAGGTTCCCGGGGTGGCCTCGAGAAATTCGGTGTGGACGGCCTCCATGCCCTTGCGGAGGCGGGCCACCCGTTCGGCCGCCGGCCACTGGCGGCGCTCAAGCACCGCGGTATCGAGGGCGGGCTGGGGGGCAGTTCCACCGGCAATGCGCAGACGGCTGAGGATGGCAGTGCGGGCATCAGTCATGGCGGCCTCCCTCGGCGCGCATACGCTCTTGAAGCGAGCGGTGAGCCGGGACCGGCTTGGTGCGGGAACGGGTCCAATTCCTGATCAGTGGGGCACCAGCTGGCAGTGCCTTCCCGAACCGCGTGGCGAACCAGATGGCAACCCGGTAGAGGGCAGGGCGTTTGAGCACCAGGGCCCAGATGCGCCAGGTCCAATCCTCGATGGCCGTACGGCCGGTTCCCTTCCCTGCCACGTTCGATCCGGCATCCTCGTGGGTGGCCTCCCGGCGGAGCCGCACCAGGATTTCCGGGATCGGGATCTCCACGGGACAGACCTCGGCGCAAGCGCCGCAGAGGCTGGAACCGTGAATGAGGTCGTGGCGGACGCCGACGCCCTCCATCTGTGGTGTGAGGATCTTGCCGATGGGACCCGGATAGACGGCCTCGTAGGCATGGCCACCCACGCGGGTGTAGACGGGGCAGTGGTTCATGCAGGCGCCGCAGCGGATGCAGCGCAGGGTGGCGCGGAGTTGGGGATCGGCGTAGATCCGCGACCGGCCATTGTCCAGGATGACCAGGTGGACTTCCTGCGGACCGTCCATTTCCCCCGCGCCCCTGGGCGCCGTGATCAAGTTGAAGTAGGTGCTCACGGCCTGGCCGGTGGCCGAGCGCGTGAGGATGGCGTAGAGCGGTGCCACCTCCTCCAGGCGTGCCACGACCTTCTCCAATCCCATGACAGCGATGTGGAGGGGTGGCACGTGCGTGCTCATGCGGCCGTTGCCTTCGTTCTCCACCAGGCAGAGCGTCCCCGTCTCGGCCACCGCGAAATTCACGCCCGACAGGCCCGCATCCGCCTCGAGGAACTTCTGGCGAAGCACCTTGCGGGCCATGGCGGTAAGCTCGTCCACGTCCTCGGTGTACTTCGCGTCCTTGATCTTCTGGCTGAACTGGCGGGCGATCTGATCCTTGTTCTTGTGGATGGCGGGCATGATGATGTGGCTCGGCGTTTCGCCATCCAGCTGGATGATGTACTCGCCCAGATCGGACTCCAGGGCCTCGATGCCATGCCGCTCGAGGAAGTCATTGAGGTGCATCTCCTCCGAGACCATGCTCTTGCCCTTGACCAGGGTCCTGGCGCCTTTGGAGCGGAGAATGCCCAGGATCAGCTCATTGGCCTCCTCGCAGGTCTCGGCCCAATGGACCTGGATGCCGTTTTCGGTGGCCTTGGCCTCGAACTGCTCCAGCAGTTCGGGCAGGTTCAGGAGGCTGCGGGACCGGATGGCCGTGCTGAGATCCCGCAGATCCTGCAGATCGCGGGGGTCCGGGAACTGCGCCAGGCGCTTGGAAATGAGACCGTCCATGGCCCGGCGGAAGTTCGCCCGGAGCTGAGGATCCAGCAGAGCCTTGGCGGCGGCATCGCGGAAGATAACCTCGTTCTCAACGTGCACGGGTGCGCTCCCAGAGGAACTCGGCCACGTGCTGGACGCGCAGCGGACTGCGCTTAGCTTCCAGAGTGCCGTTCACATTGAGCAGGCAACCGCCATCGGTGGAAAGCAGCAAGGAGGCCCCGGTGGACTCCGCGTCCGCGGCCTTGTCACAGGACATGGCTCCAGAGATCTCCGGCTGACGCACGGAGAACGTGCCGCCAAAGCCGCAGCACTCATGCTCCCGCGCCAGGGGCGCCAGCTCCACATTCGACAACTGGCCGATGAGAGCCTGGGGCTCACCCTTCAGTCCAAGGTCCCGGACCGCATGACAGGAACTGTGCCAGGTCACCTTCACGGGTTCCCCCAGATCCTCCAGCTTCACGTCCAGCACGTCCACCAGGAACTGGGTCAATTCGTAGACACGGGCGCTGAAGGCACGGACCTGGGTCTCGTCCGGCTCCCCGTGGAACAGCTCGGGATAGTGGATCTTCATCATGCCCGCGCAGCTGCCGGAGGGGAGGATCACCGGCAGATCCCGGGGGAAGAGGGCGACCTGGGTGCGGGCCACGTCGCGGGCCTCCTCCCAGTAGCCGCAATTGAAGGCGGGCTGGCCGCAGCAGGTCTGGCCTTCGGGGAAGATCACCTGAACGCCGGCCTGGCGGAGCAACTGGATGCCAGCCATGCCGGCATCGGGATAGAACAGGTCCACCAGGCAGGTGGCATAGAAGTAGACCTCGTTCATTCTCTGCCCTTCCTGAAGGAGGTGCCTCGCCATGAAGTGAGATCACCCATGTTGGCACACCTCAGGGAAGCCTGAAGCCGGGAGGGTCCTGGATTAAGCAGCCGGAGATCCCTGGACCGGGGAACACCCGACTCGATCGGGTCCTACTTGAACCGGTCCGCGAGGCGCTCAACCGTGTGTTCCGCATGAATGGGGGATCCGTCCTTGTCCAGGCCGCCCCGGATCTGCATGACACAGCCCGGACAGTCCATGACCACCTTCGAAGCGCCCGTGTCCTTGATGTTCTTCAGCTTGCGCTCAAGGATGGGGGCGGAGATCTCCGGGAGCTTCAGGGAATAGGATCCCGCCATGCCGCAGCAGGTGTCGCATTCGTACATCTCGGCGATCTCATGCCCGGCCTGTTTGAGAAGTTCCCGGGGTTCCTCGCTGGCCTTCAGGGTCCGCTTCAGGTGGCAGGAGTCGTGGTAGGTGATCTTCCCCAACTCCTCGCCTTCCTTGAACGTGAGGCGCCCTTCGTCCACCAGCTTCTTGATTAGGGTGGAGAAGTCGATGGTCTTCGCCGAGAGTTCCTTGGCCGCTTCCATGGCGTCGGTGACGCCGACACTCTTGAAGGTGTCGAGGAAATCGTACTTCAGGGCCACTGTGCAGGTGGGACAGGCCGAGACCACGTAGCTGACTTCGGTCTCCAGCAGGGCCTTGATGTTGTCCTGGGCGTTCTGGGCGGCCACTTCGTAGGCTCCGTTGTAGCGCGCTGGGGCGCCGCAGCAAGTCTGGCCCTCGGGGAAGAGGACCTCGATGCCGGCCTTGTTCAGGATGTTCACCAGGGATTCGCCCATCTCCGGGTAGCAGAAATCGATGAGGCACCCGGCGAAGAAGGCGATCTTCTCCCCACCCTTGGGCTGCGGGATGTTCTTGATCGTATCCCTCAGGGGCACGGCGGCCACGGCCGGCAGGCTGCGGAAATCCGTCATATCCGAAAGGAACAGGGGGAGGTGACGGATGAATCGCCCCTGCTTGAAGGGCTTCTGGGTGACCGAGGCCATGCGCAGCATGGAGTGGAAGAGGCGGCGGTTATTCACCACGCTGAAGATGGCCTTCATGGCCAGCGACTGGCCGTTCTCGACCACCAGGCGCCGTCGCAGCTCCAGGATGAGTCTCGGAATGTCGATCTTGCCGGGGCATAGGGGGACGCAGCTGCCGCACTGGATGCAGAGTCCCTGGATATCCTCAGACTTCTTCAGCTCATCGAACCAGGCCGTGAGGATGGTCCCAATGCCGCCCGTGTAGGTCTTGCCGAACACGTGACCGCCCACCAGCCGGAAGACAGGGCACACGTTCAGGCAGGTGGCGCACCGGATGCACTGGAGCGCCTCCTTGAACACGGGATCCTTGGCCATGTCCGACCGGTGGTTGTCCATGAGGATGATGTGGAGTTCCTTGGGGGAACCATCGGTGTTGGGCACCGGGCCTGAGATGATCGAGACGTAGCTGGTGAGCAGCTGTCCCGTGGCGCTGCGGGGCAGGGCGGTGAGGATGGGCTGGATGTCCTTGACGAGGGCCACGAGCTTTTCGATGCCCACGATGGCCACGTGGATCTTCGGAAGGGTGGTCACCAACCGGGCGTTGCCCTCATTGGTGACGATCACGAGGCTGCCGGTCTCAGCCACGGCGATGTTGGCGCCCGTGATGCCCATGTCCGCCTGCAGGAACTTGGGCCGGAGCTTGGCCCGGGCGAACTTCACCAGCTTCGGAATGTCGGGGGCCTGGCCCGCTTCCACCTCCTGGTTGAAGACCTCAGTGACCTCTTCCTTGGTCATGTGGATGGCGGGCATGACCATGTGCGACGGGGTCTGGTGGGCCAGTTGGATGATCCACTCGCCCAGGTCCGTCTCGTCCACCTCGATGCCTGCCTGCTCGAAGGCCTTGTTCAGGTGGATCTCCTCGGAGGCCATGGACTTGGACTTGACCACCCGCTCCACGCCCTTCTCCTTGGCGAGGGCGAGGATGTACTGCTTCACCTGGGCGGGGTCGGCGGTCCTGAAGACCTTGGCGCCGCGGGCTTCCGCGCTCGCCTTGAACTGTTCGGCCAGAGCCTCGAAGTTGGAGGAGGCGCTGCCCTTGATCTCCACGATCTGATCCCGCACGGCCTCGAAGTCGATGCCCTCGTAGGCCTTGGCGCGGCTGATCCGGTAGGCCTCGGAGAACCTCCCCAGGGCCCCCGTGAGGTTCGGATTGTGAAGGGCGGTCTCGATGGATTCCCTGAATTGGGTCGTCATGCCGTCACCTCTTCGAACGCGTCCACCACGACGATGATGAGCCGCCCCGGTCCATGTACTCCGATGGTGAGCACCCGCTCGATGTCCGCGGTGCGGCTCGGTCCGGTGATGAAGGAGATGTAGTTGAGCTGGTCCGGGCGGAGGCGCTCGAGCACGCCGCCCATGTCCTCCAGGATCCGGTCTGCGCCGATCAAGGCCACGTGGATGGGAGGCAGGGTGGACACCAGGCGTTTCTCGACGCCCGTGGCGTCCTGGACCAGGGTTCCCGTGCCGGCGATGGCCCAGTCCATCTGGCTGATGCCCACTTTGGCCGCCGCAGAGCCTTCCCTGGTGACCTCGAAGGTGAGGCCGGGAACCTTGGCCCGGAGTTCCTCGGATCTAGCCCCTTCCAGGAAGGGGCCTGCCGACCAGACCGCCCCGCACTCGGGTGCATCGGATACACCCGCCTCCTTCAGGAAGGCCAGGATGAAGGCGAGCGCCTCCTCCTTGCCCGTGAACCGATGGACTTCGGCGCTGACGGCCTCGGCCCGGGTCTTGAACGCCTCGAAATGAGAATTCATTGGGACCCCTTTCACCGCGTTGCCGTTTCCAGCAGGTAAAGGAAGCTGCGGTATACCTCGCCCGTGGAGCGGGTCATGCCCACTTCGCAGGTGCGGCTGCTGGCGTAGTAGCCATCGAAGGATTGAGCCTTTACTTCACAGGCCTCGTGCTTCGTGGCAGAGGCCGTCAGTTCGGGAAGCATGAACCCACGGTCACCCGCGAATCCGCAGCAGCCGGCATCCTGGGGCACCACGACCGTATCGGCGCAGGCCGCGGCGACACCTTCCAGTTTGGGCAGCAGGTTCATCTTGGTCACGGAACAGACCGGATGGAGCACCACCGAGTTCAGCTTGCGGTTCACTTTCAGCCGGGGCAGCAGCACGTCGTGAGCAAAGGCTGTGCTGTCGAGGATCTTCAGCTTGTCGAACTTGGCCTGGTTCTCCGGCGTCAGGTAGGCGCGGCTGGTGAGCACACCATGGGTGCAGGGACTGGTATCCATCACGACGGGCAGGAGGCCCTCCTGGCTCCACTCCCAGAATTTCTCGATGGCGCGGTTCACGGTGAACCTGTGGGCCAGGTCGAAACCCTTGGAGGAGAAGGGCACGCCGCAGCAGGTCCCTTCGACGTCAAGGGGGATGTGGATCGGCACTCCGGCGCGCTCGGAGACCTTCACCAGGGCTTCCACCAGACTCATTTCGGTGGGCTCGCCTGGCAGGTGGCCCATCATTCGGGAGATGCAGGCCGGGAAGTAGATGGCCTGCGCCCCCTTCAGGGACGTCCTGGGTAGCGGGGCCTTGGCGGCCTTCGGCATTTCGGGACTCCACTGGTGACCAGGGCCAATGGGCTTGAGGAGCCGGGTAATGAAGGGCATCACCTTGGGACCGAAGATGCTCTGGACCAGGTGCCCGGCACGGAGGGCCACGCGCATGACAGGCTCGATGCTGGCGAAGTTGCGTGCTATGGAAAGGGCAATCTTCTGGGCGCGGCTACTGTGGCTGGCGCGGCGGAAGCGCTTGGTGAGCTGTCCCGTGTCAATGCTGACAGGACAGGCGGTGGCGCAGAGGCCGTCCACGGCACAGGTGTCGAGGGCCATGTAAGGGAAGGCCTCTTGCAGGGAAGAGAGCAGGGCCGGATTCTCATGGTTGGCCTCGAGGCGCGCCATCTCCCGGCGCACGACGATGCGCTGGCGGGGCGTGAGCGTGAGCTCACGACTGGGACACTTGGGCTCGCAGTAGCCGCACTCGATGCACTTGTCGACTTCCTCTTCCACGCCAGGCATGGGCTTGAGGTCGGCTAGGTGGCACTTGGGATCGGCATTGAGGATGACGCCTGGATTCAGGAGGCGCCTGGGATCCACCAGATCCTTGAGTTGCTCCATGACGGCCTTGGCTTCGGGTCCCCATTCCGCCTCCACGAAGGGGGCCATGTTGCGTCCCGTTCCATGTTCGGCTTTCAGTGCCCCGTCGTATTTCTTCACCACCAGTTCGACGACGTCATCGATGAAGCGGGCGTAGCGGTCCACAGCCGCCTGGTCGTTGAAAGACTGGGTGATGACAAAGTGGAGGTTTCCATCCTTGGCGTGGCCGAAGATGATGGCCTCGTCGTAGCCGTGTTTGGCGAAGAGTTTCGTGAGGTCCACGGCGGCATCTGCCAGGCGCTGGATGGGGAAGGCCACGTCCTCGATAAGCACGGTGGTGCCGCGCTTCCGGACGGAACCCACCGATGGGAAGGTCCCGGACCTGATCTTCCAGAACAGAGCCTGCTCGATGGGATCGTGGGTGAACCGGGCCGGCTCCATCAGCTTGAGCCCGGCCGTGGTGGCGAGGGCGATGCGTTCCAGATCCGCGCGGACGGATTCGTCACGGCCCTGGAACTCCACCAGCAGAGCGGCCGCGCCTTCGGGCAACGCCTTGATGCTGGGGGGGATGCCTGGCTGGTTCTCGACGGATTTCAGCGAAGCGCGGTCCAGCAGTTCCAGGGCCGCGGCACCCGCGTCCCGCAGGGGCACGATGGACGCGCAGGCGGCATGGAGGTCGGGGAAGAGCAGGAAAGCCGTCACCTTTACCGGCAGATCGGGCACGGACTTCAGCACGGCTTCGGCGATGAAGGCCAGAGTACCTTCGGAGCCCACCAGCAGGTTGCGGAAGATGTCCACCGGTCGGTCGAAATCGATGAAGGCGTTGAGGGAGTAGCCAGTGGTGTTCTTCGTCAGGTATTTCGACCGGATGCGCGCAGCCAGGGTCGGATTCGACAGAAGGTCCGCCTTCAGCCTTAAAAGGCCCTCCGCCAGGGCCGGCTCGGCCGAGCAGAAGCGCTCGTCTGCATCGGGCGCGGCCGTATCGATCACCGTGCCTGAGGGCAGCACAAAGGTCAGGGACTCAAGCGTGTGATAGGCGTTCTGCGAAACGCCGCAGCACATGCCGCTGGAGTTGTTCGACAGGATGCCGCCCACGGTGCAGGTATTGATGGAAGCAGGATCGGGGCCCATCTTGGCCTTGAAGAACTTCAGGGCATAGTTCACGTGGGCGCCGATGACGCCGGGCTGCACTTTCACCTTGGCACCGCCCTCGAGAACCTGAATGCCGCGCCAATTGCGGGCCACTTCCACGAGGATGCCATCCGAGACCGATTGGCCAGACAGGCTGGTGCCCGCGGCCCTGAAGGTCATGGGGATCTTCTGCTCATGGCTGAGGCGGAAGAGCCCGCGGACATCCTCCACGCTGCCCGCGAAGGCCACTGCCTTGGGGATGAGCCGGTAGAAGCTGGCATCCGAGGCGAAGGCGATCAGGTCCACGGGACGGTCGAGGACGCGGTCCGGGCCGACGATGGCCGCTAGGGAATCTCTCAAGGAAGTGGCTATGGCAGTGGTCATAAGGAACATCCTCTTCCCATATCGGGGCGGCGAAAAGTCCCGCCGACGATTGGGATATCGGCGGGACCCGGGTCTTTCGTCGGAGTTCCGCCGGGATTACTTGGCGGGGGCAGGAGTTGGTGCGGGGGCGGCCGGAATGGCAGGAGCAGAACCAACGGTAGCGGGGGCAGTCACAACCGCCGGGGCGGGAGGAACTTGGGGCATCCAGTTGGCAGGGAGAACCCTCGCATAGAGGAAGATCACCACGCCGACCATGGCGGCCAGGGCGAGACTGTGGAAGAACACATAACGGAGGATGGTGCCTTCCTCACCCTGCTGGTTGGTAGCCACGGAGGCCACCACGATGCTCTGGGCGTCGATCATCTTGCCCATGACACCACCGGTGGTGTTGGCGGCAGCAGTGAGGATAGGGTTCAGGCCCAGCTGCTGGGCGGTGATCTTCTGGAGGCCACCGAACAGCACGTTCGAGGACGTATCGCTGCCTGTCAGGGCCACACCCAGCCAGCCCAGCATGGCGCTGAAGAAGGGGAACAGGGCGCCAGTGGCCGCGAAGGCCAAGCCCATGGTGGCATCCAGGCCCGCAGACTTGGTCGTGAAACCGAGGGCCAGCATGGCGGCGATGGTAAGCAGCGATATCTTCACGCGATTGATGGTGTGGCCGAAAATCTTGAGCAGCTGCAAGGGGCCGAAGCCGACCAGCAAGCCGCTGCAAATGCCGGCGAGCAGCAGGCTGGTGCCCGTGAGGGAGAGCCAGTTCAGGGTCCAGGTGGCCGGCTCGGGCGAGGCCTTGGCGACCACGGGGGGGGCCTTGATGACCATCTTGTGGAGCAGGGGCATTTCGTAGGTCTTGGTCGTGTATCCGTAGAGGAAGTTCGGGCTGGCCTTGGTGCCGCCATTCAGGAAGGTCTTCACCTGGGGGGTGCCCCAGACGAACACGAACAGGGACAGGAACACCCAGGGCATCCAGGCCTTTACGACCTTGCCGGTGCTGTGGTCGGGAGCCACTTCCTTCGCGTCTTCGCGTTCATGCTCGTAGCGCCAGATGTTCTTGGGCTGCCAGATCTTCAGGAACAGGACCAAGGAAACCATGGAGACGATGGCGCCGATGATGTCCACCAGCCAGGGGCCGTGGAAATTGCTCACGAGGAACTGCGTGATCGCGAAGCTGCCACCGGCCACCAGACAGGCTGGCCAGATTTCCAGCATGGCTTTGCGTCCAGCCATGGTCCAGATGATCCAGAAGGGGACGATCAGCGAGAAGATGGGCAGGATGCGGCCCGCGGCGGCACTCAGCAGGTGCAGATCAAGACCGGTCACGCCGGCGAGGGCGATGAGCGGGGCGCCCAGGGCGCCGTAGGCTACCGGCGCCGTGTTGCCGATGAGGGCGATGCCGGCGGCCTGGAGGGGGCGGAAGCCCAGACCGATTAGCATGGCTGCGGAGATCGCCACGGGGGTTCCGAAGCCGGCCGCGCCTTCGATGAAGGCGCCGAAGCTGAAGGCGATCAGCAGGGCCTGGAGGCGGCGATCCGCAGCCAGCCCGGCGATGGAATGTTTCACCACCTCGAAATCACCGGATTTCACCGTGATGTCATAGATGAAGATGGCGTTCAGTACAATCCAGCCGATGGGGAGCAGGCCGTAGAGCGCGCCGTTGACAGCCGCCATGCCTGCCATGCCCGCAGGCATCTTGTAAACGAAGACGGCGACCAGCAGGCAGGTAATGAGGCCCAAAATGGCGGAATAGTGGGCCTTCACATGCTTAGCCAACAAGCCGAGCAGCACGAAGACCGGTAAACCGGCCACCAGCGCCGAGATGAAAATACTCCCCATGACGGGGGAATAGACTTGGGTCCATGGGGTCATGAAGCCTCCAGATGATTAGGAGTGGGGTAGGGTGATGAGGGGAAATTTTAAGAAAGAACCTGAGGCGAAGCCTACAATAGGTCTAGTGGTCAGACCATTCACATAAACGACATTTTGGTCACACTTTCTATGTATCAATTTTTACAGAATTTAAAAAAATATCCTTTCCGCAGAGTCGTGCCATGGAATTTACTCCCATCAAGACCAAGCGCCTCTACGAAGAGATCGTGGAGCAGATCAAGCAGCTCATCACCGAAGGGAAGCTGAAGCCGGGCGATAAGCTGCTAGCGGAGCGTGAACTGGCGGACCAGTTCCAGGTCAGTCGTGCATCGGTCCGCGAGGCCATCCGGACCTTGGAAATACTGGGCGTGATCGATATCCGGCCGGGAGAGGGCACCTTTGTCCGAAGCAGCGGGGCCGATGACATCATCCGTCCCCTGGCCATGTTCTTGGCGGTCGAACGCGCATCGCTGTTTGACATGTACGAGATGCGTCGGATTTTCGAAACGGCCACGGCCCGCCTGGCCGCGGAACGTGCCAGCCTCGAGGAAATCGACCAGATCAGCGCCGCTGTGGAGGGCATGCGGGAACGGCTCAACGTAAAGGATCCGGAGAAGGGCGAGGAATTCGACGTGGCATTCCATTACGCCGTGGCCGAAGCCACCCATAACAGTCTGCTGACCAAGTTGTTCAAGACCGTTTCGGAGGAATTCCACAAGGCCAATTCCGTCGCGCGACGGCAGCTCTATCTCCACAAGCCTGAAAATGCCCAGAAGCTCATCGACCAGCATTCCGAGATCTGTGAGGCCATCCGGTCCCATTCGCCCAAAGCTGCCGCCAAGGCCATGATGGAGCATCTGACCTTTGCCGAAGGAGAGTTGCGGAACTGGGTTGTATAGACGATGCGGCGGGTCGTTCTGTCCTGTATGCCTGTCCTGGTGAACGGTGACGAGGGCACGTCGTGTGCCCTCGCCCTTCGGGCGGCAATGGCCCTGGCGGGCCATTCCGTCCTATTTTGCAATCCTGCAAAATGGTGGCCCCGGTGGGGTTCGAACCCACGACCAAGCGGTTATGAGCCGCCAGCTCTGACCGCTGAGCTACAGGGCCAGGGCCAGTGTAGCAAAGTGGCAGCCCGAATTAGATCAGAGCCCCAGGATGGCTCGTCCTCCCACGGCAAAGTCCAGCAGCTGGAGCATGCGCTCAGCCAGGGTCGGTAAGTCCCTGGACTCTAGAAGGAACTGGCGTTCGGGGGGCTTGAAGTCGAGAGCCATGGCCAGGGTGTTGAGGCGATCCATATCCTCCAAAGGAAGATCCAGGAGTTCATTCAGCTGGGACTCTATACCCTCAGATGCAGCGTAGGCATGGAGCGATTCCATGAGTCGTTGGCGATGGGGCCCTGGCCAAAGTCTGGATGAATCGAACGGCAGAACCTCGATTCGCGCCTGACGAAAGGCTTTCCCGGGCATTTCCTGGACGATTCGCACGATGTCCTTCCCTTGGACCAGCAGGTTCCATCGTCCGGCGGTGAGGGGTTCTGCCCGCACGACTTCTGCCATGCAACCTGTCGTGAAGACAGGTGCTGTCTCCCCGAGGGAGCCGGGATCAGGGTCCTCCCGCATGAGAGTGAGGACCAGGTGATGATGGGAATTGAGAACCTCCACCGTCAAATCCTGGTATCTCGGCTCGAACACATGGAGCGGCAGAAAGGTCTGCGGGAAGAGCACGACCTGGGGCAGGGGAAAGAGGGGGAGAATGGCTGGTAGCATGAACACCTTGTTCGCCACCACATCGGAGTCTGACCAGTGAAGGATGAGAACCAGGACTCAGGAGCGTTGGAGGTCGGAAATGCCGTGCTGGACGCGGCTCGAATAGCACTTGGTGACCTGAGGGAAACCTGGGACCCGCAGGCGGTGGATGACTGGGTCCGCATGGTGATGGGCAGGAGTGGGCGGGTGGTGTTGACTGGCATGGGCAAGTCAGGCCTGGTCGCACAAAAGATCGTGGCAACGCTCGCATCGACCGGGTGCCCGAGCCTCTTCCTCCACCCTGCAGAGGCCTTGCATGGTGACTTGGGCATGGTGACCCCTGAGGATTCCATCCTGGCGCTTTCGAATAGTGGCGAGAGCGAAGAGGTCGTGCGCCTTTTACCGAGCCTTCTGCGCCTCGGCATTCCCCTTGCAGCAATCACCTCAAGACCCGAGAGCAGTCTCGGGCAAGCGGCCACTTGGACCTTCAGTTATCGCCTGCCTCAGGGGGAGGGCTGCCCGCTGGATCTGGCCCCGATGGCCAGCACTACCCTCCAGCTGGTGTGGGGAGATCTTCTGGCCGGGAGCCTGATGGCTCGAAGGGGATTTACGCGAGATCTGTTCGCATTGAATCACCCCGCTGGAAATATTGGTGCGAAATTGATGAAAGTAAGGGCATTGATGCATGAATCTTGGCCTCGCGTGTCCGCAGAGGCATCTCTGACAGAAGCCCTCAAAGCCATGACCGAAGGACATCTGGGTATGACGACGGTCATGGAGGGCCCTGGGTTGATCGGCGTGATCACCGATGGGGATATCCGACGGGCGCTCGAGAGGGCTGAAAAGGAAGGAGCCAATCCGTTAGCGCTGTCAGCCGCCCAATTCATGTCGCGGAATCCAATCACCATCGATGAAGAGGCCCTTGCGCTTGATGCGGCCAGCCGAATGGAGGCTCGGAAGATTACCTTCCTCGTCGTGACCCGGAAGGGGGCGCCTTGCGGGATTGTCCATATCCACGATCTTTTGGCATCCAAGGTCTTATGATTTCGGAGGACACGAGGCCCGTCCACCTTAAGGTTACATAATATACATTATCGAAAGTTAAATTCGGACATCAAAGTGCCATCCATTCTCACCAGATACGTCCTCAGGCGCTGGGCCACCCCGTTCTTGGGGGCCCTGTTGTTCTATGGATTCCTGCTCCTCTCCTGGGAGATGGTTCGCATCTCGAAGGAGATCTTTTCTGAAGGTGCCCCCCTTCGCTGGTTGGTACCACTTCTGTTGACGTCCATGCCGGAGAACCTGGGACTGGTTCTCCCCATGGCGGCTGTGCTGGGCGGGCTTCTTGGAACCCAGCAGCTCATGGAGGGGTCCGAGCTCGTGGCCGCACAGGGACTGGGTGCTGGTCGGCGGACCTGGACGGCTCCATGGTGCATCATGGCCTTTTTACTTGTGGTTCTGGCCTCCTTGAATGCCCACTTCATGGTTCCGACTGCGGCCCGGATGCAGCAGAGGGTCCGCATCCGGATGGCCGAGGAAGCCAAGGCAAGGTTCCTTCGCCCCGGAGCGCCTCCCTGGTTCCCACCCGGCGCCCCGGACAGGGCTTTCTGGGTATCCCCTGGAGGACAGATACACATCATGGAATCCACAGCCCAGGGTGTGCAGCACCTCACGGCCTCGACCATGACCTATGCTCTGGAGGCAAGGCCGGATGGATCCTCTGAACTAAAACTTCATCTCTCCGGCCTTCAAGGTGTTCTCTATCAGACCACTGGGGATGGGAGTGCCATCCATTTGAGTCAGGAGCAACAAGTTCTCCGATTTGTCATTCCAGCCGGCGCTCAACTGTTGCCTCCCACTCCCCTGCGGTATGAAAGTTCCTCGACCTTGCTGCGGATTCTTCGAGTTCCAGCTGCTGTCGCAGACACCAGCCCAGAGGCCAAGGATTTGCGAATCAAGGCCTCCATGGAATTCAGCCGACGGACCACGCTTCCCCTGGCGGCCGCGGCTCTTCTGCTACTGGGAATCGCCTTGGGATTCGGCCATCCCCGGTTCTACCACGGAGGTGCAATTCTAAAAAGTCTTGGCGTCATCATGCTTTACTATCTTGTAATGAAGTATTTTGAAAACATGTGGATAGGTGAAAAGTTTAAATCCATCTATCCACTCATTCTCGTGCCATTCCCCTTTCTTGGCGGTGGTTGGCTGCTGCTCAATCAACGCCTCAAACCCCATCACTCCAGTCGGTTGGGTGTCGTCTTCACCTTCCTTCTTCGTCCTTTCCGATCCCACTTCGCCCCCCTGCTCGCTCGACTCGGCCAGACCCGGGATGCCCTCATGTGCTGGATCCATGGAAAGGGGACGCGGCATGGGATCCTGAGACATTGGGCTACCTTGGCCTGGTGGCGAAACTGGGCATCCGTTCTGGGCAGTCTGTTGGTCCTGAATTTACTCATCGAGTTCGCAACCCTCGCGGGGGATTTATCTAAGAATGGCGTCCATCTTATTGTTTTCGCTCGATATTGGTTGTGGAATTTGCCGCCATTCATGGTCATCGCCCTGCCCATTGCGTTTCTCCTGGGAACCCTGCTCACCCTTTCAGAGGCAGCTCTCAACCGAGAATGGCTTGCCCTCAGAGCCGGAGGCGTCAGCCTTCTTCGATGGTTGTGGAGCAGTCGCTGGGCCTGGGGACTGGTTACCGTTCTCACCCTCGTCCTTCAGATCGGGATCGCTCCTATGGCTATAGGCCGTTCCAACAGTCTTTATATGCGAATTTTAAATCGATCTCAAATTCAGACAGTTACCCATCCCTGGCTCTACCTTGGATCCACCGGAGTGCTCTGGCACCTCCAAGCCAACGAACGTTGGGGATTCCCTTTGAAGGCACCCGGTGAGGCGCCTATCCTTCTGCGCTGGCAATTGGGTGATCCCTATTCTGAGGCCCTTGCCTGGGGGGGGCTGCACCTTGTGCAGGGGCCTCCTGCAGACTTGTTGTTCCCAGCAAAGGCTTTGCGTAGCACCGCCAACGCTGAGGAGGCCAGCACCACTGAGTTGCTGCAATGGCAGTCCTGGGCGCCGGACCCGGAACGGGCCTACATGCTATGGGGTCGTGTCCTCGGCTGGCTGGCTGGTCCATGCCTGTTGCTGGCAATGCTTTCCTTTGCCTTTCCGGGCCCCCGCCAAGGTCGCGGCCAGGCCCTTGGTGCAGGACTCGTGGCGGGCATTGTCTTTCTAGGCCTTCAAACCCTCTTTGGTGGCGCGGCCCGAGCCTCAGAAATTCCGGCCTACTGGGGCGTTATCGCTCCCCTGTTATTGCTCTTCGCACTGTCCCTTCTGCGCCTAAGGCGCCTGAGGACTTGATGACGAGCAGACTTCTGGATCAGGCCCTCGCCCCCCTGCTAAACCACCCTACCCTTCGCGAAGGCGATCGGATCCTTGCGGCCATGTCTGGGGGTGTGGATAGCTCCGTCACGGCGGCGCTTCTTCATAGAGCCGGCTACCAGGTGATCGGTATTTCCATGCAATTATTCGACAAGAAAAGCGTAGGAAGTTTTGATCCTAAGTGTTGCACTCTTGATGATTTTCAGGACGCCCGGCGGGTTGCCCACGAACTCGGCTTTGCGCATTACGTCATGGATTTCGAGACCCAGTTCCGTGAAACGGTGATCGAGGGCTTCATCCAGGGCTACCTGGATGGCGAAACACCTAGTCCTTGCATTCGATGCAATCAATACCTTAAATTCTCTGCCTTGATGGACCGAGCCGAATCCCTGAGTGCCTCGTTTGTCGCCACGGGTCACTATGCAGCCATCACGCAGGCCGGAGGAACTTGGCACCTCTGGAAGGCCTCGGATCCTGCCAAGGACCAAAGTTATTTTCTCTTCCACCATAACCAGGCGACATTGCCCCGCACCCTNNATCTGCTTCGTAGTCCATGACCGTTATGACCAGTTTCTGGAATCGGAAGGGCGTGATCCGGGCCTAGGCAAGGGTCCTATCCGCCATCTTGACGGTCGCATTCTTGGGTACCACCAGGGTTACTGGAGGCATACCGTGGGTCAGCGACGCGGCCTGGGCGTGGCCTATGCTGAACCGCTCTATGTGATACGGATTGAACCTTCAACTAATACAATTTGGGTTGGGTCTGAACTCGATTTGATGGCCAAGGACCTGGTGGCGAGAGAACTCAACTGGGTCGGAAGACCCCCCGTGGGCCCGCTTGCATGCGAGGCCCGGATCCGGAGCCGAAGCCCGGAGGCTGAGGCATTGGTCATTCCCCTCCCCGACGGGCGCGCCAAGGTGGCCTTTGCCGAACCTCAGAGGGCCATCGCACCTGGGCAGGCAGTGGTGTTCTATCGGAACGGTGAAGTGCTGGGTGGTGGTTGGATTGATGGTCGGGCGGTTTGACCCCGTTTCCATATTGATCTGGCAGGCGTGAAAAGCCCCCTTGCGGGGGCTCATCTGGAGGCGCCGATCGGAATCGAACCGATGGATACAGGATTTGCAGTCCCGGGCCTTACCACTTGGCTACGGCGCCTTGCTTTGATGCTGTGGAATTTTAAACAATACGGGCCGCTTGCGCGGCCCGGGCGGTGGAGCGGGTGATGGGATTTGAACCCACGACTTCAACCTTGGCAAGGTTGCACTCTACCACTGAGTTACACCCGCGTGAGAGACCAAGACTAGCAATGGCGGGCCATCCGGTCAACGGTCAATTTCACGGCCCACCTCCTGTGGGCCGCCCTTCGGGCCGGTCTTCGACCGGTGGCCCTCCGCTCCGGCCTCTGCGCGGCAGGCTCCACAAAGGCCGAAGAGCAGAAGTTGATGACGCGTGATCCTGAAACCTGAAATGGCCTCCAGGTTCCGCAAGGAATCATCGAGTCCGCAGGCATCCACTTCCGCGGTGCGGCCACAGCGTTCGCACTGGAGATGATGATGATGGTGGGGCGAGTCGCATCGGACAAACCGCATGACCTGGTCGGTGCCGAGGATGCTCTCCGCCCAGCCTTCATGGACGAATCGCTCAAGGTTCCGATAGACCGTGGGCAGGCCGGACCTTCGTTCCGGCATGCGCTCCCAAATCTCCTCCACTGTCAGGGGGCGGTCCGAATCCCTCAATACATGAAGGATGCCCTCGCGTTGAGGGGTCTGACGCATGCCCGCGGCTCGGAGGGATGGTGTGGTTGTGGTGGCAGAGTCGGCCATGGCTCTAGGATGGCATATCGGGCACCATGGATGTCATGCTCCAACGCACATGGGGCAGGCTGGGTGCGTCGGATACAAGCGCCTCATTCCTGCCGCTTTCATTCCGCCTGTTCGCCAGCTTTGGCCTGCTGGTGTTGCATGGCGTGCTTCCCGTGGACGTCCGGGCCACGGGCCCGGGAGAGCCACTCTATCTGACTGCGCTGCTGCTGATGTTTGCAGAAGCCGCATGGGAATGCGGTCGCGGTCTGATGGCTTTGGATCAGCTCTTCCCGACCCCCCGCAGTGGCTGGATCCGATGGAACCTAGGCCTGGATCTGGCCCTGGTCAGCCTGGTCATCGCGTTCCAGGGCGTGATGCAGGAACGATTTGCGACCCTCTATATCTTCCCTGTGCTGGCTTCAGCCTTCTACCTGGGCACGGTGGAAATTGTCTGGGTGGGGGTTATATCCTCCCTCACCCATATCGCGCTGGTGCTTGGTTTCACGTTCGGACTGCTCCCGGCCTTCGGTTTGTCGGAACCCAACATGGATCCGGACCCAAGCCGCCTCTCCTTCCTTCTCGGTATCGCCTCTCTGCAGGTTTTTGCGACTACGCTGATCCTGGTGCTCATCCGTAGGAACCTGGACCGTCTCCGCTCAGACCTCTCCGTCAGCGAGGCTGCTGTAGACGAGCTGTCCGTCCTGCACCAGCGCGTCGTCGAGTCCATGCATTCCGGCTTGATCACTCTGGATATGCAAGGCCATGTGACTTCTGCCAACCCAGCGGCAGAATCCATCCTGGGAAGGTCTGTTCCCCTCGGCGTACCGATCCAGGATCTATTCCCGGCCGGTCATCCCTTCCCGTCGCGCAAGGGTCGGGAGCACCGTTTCGAGGTTGTCCTGTCCGGTCCCAACGCGGGCAGCCGTCGAATCCTCGGTGGGCACCTAGCCACTCTGCGGGGTGCCTCTGGACGTGAATCCGGCCAACTTTTGCTCTTCCAGGACCTCACAGACCTGAAGGCGCTGGAAGAACGCACTCGCATCAGTGAACGACTGGCCGCCGTCGGGCAGCTCGCCGCTGGACTCGCCCACGAACTCCGGAACCCCCTTGCTTCCATCAGTGGCTGTGTGCAACTCCTCCAGCGCAAAGAATCCCCTGAAGAGGTCCGAGGCCGGGTATTAGGCATCCTAGAGCGGGAAACCCAGCGAGTGGGCGCCATCGTGTCAGACTTCCTGGATTTCGCCCGCCCGGAACCACCAAGCGGATCCATCCTCTTTCTTCCCAGAGTTCTGGAGGAGGTCCGTTCTAGCTGGGAAATGGACCCACGGACTGAAGGACTTCCTTTCACCTTGGATCCTGTCCCTCCGGTCTTTCTCCTGTCGGATTCATCGGGCCTCCACCGGGCACTGATGAACCTTCTCAGCAATGCCCGCAAGGCCATCAAGAATGTGCCCACACCCTCGGTGCGGTTGGCCTGCCTCGTCACGGATGGCATGATCCGCCTGGCCATCTCCGATAACGGCTGCGGGATGACCCAGGAGCAATTGGACCTCCTGTTTGTTCCCTTTGCCGGCAGTTTCGAAGAGGGTTCAGGGCTGGGTATGAGCCTGGTCTATAAATTCATCGAGGCCATGGGTTGGCAGATTGAAGTGGAGAGCGCGCCTGGACAAGGCACTCGGGTCCAAATCTTCCTACCAGCTCACAAGGAATGAAAGGCGATGGCATCGGTGCGCAATCGGATGTAATCTTTCTGCAGCATTCAAGCATCCAATCAGGCATACACCCTTGCGGGGACCACTTGGCACCTGCCACAGTGGTTAATCCCTTTCCAGCGCGCTCAGTCATCCCCATGAAGGTTCGGCTGTCCAGGTCCGGATGGGGTTCGGCCAATGGCCGATGCCTTTGACATCCCCGCACCGCCCACTGGGCCAGGATCCTCCATGAACCGGAAGCTCATCCGACCAAACCTCAGTGAATTGAAGGACAAACTCGGCATCCCAGCGAAAGGTGGCGGAGGGGAGGGCATGACTCCCGCTCCATCGGCGGTGACCCCCGGTGGTGAATCCAACCCAGCGGTCAATCCAGCCGCAGCCACCGCCCCTCAGGGGCTCGGTAGCCCCAGACGCAAGATCGCCCCGCCCGAACAGACCAACGCCGAAAGCTTCTACTACCTCAAGCAGATGCAGTCCAAGACGCCAATGGTGATCGTTCTCCAGGATGACGAGAAGGTGCGTGGGGTCATCGAGTGGTACGACAAGCACTGCCTCAAGATCAATCGAATCAAGGAACCCAACATCCTCGTCCCCAAGCACAACATCAAGTACATCTACAAGCAAGAAGAGGAACCCAGGATCCGCCGCAGCCGAGCCACCAAGAAGGAAGAGCCCCTTCCCTCCGAGATCGATATTCCGGTCTACGATTGAGCCCTGCCGGTATCCTGCAGGGGATTCTATGGTCCGCCGTTCCAACATCGCCATCAGCCTGGGAGATCCCTGCGGCATCGGTCCGGAACTCTTAGTCGGGAGTCTGCCGGCCATCCATTCCAGAACGGATGTGACAGTCGTGGGATCCAAAGCCGGCCTGGACCTTCTCATGGGCCTTCCAGGTGCCCGGGTGGCCTGGCGCTGGGTTGAGCCTCCAGGACCGGTGCCAGCGACCTTCTCCGGCAAGGTCTACGGACTTCGGGTCTATTCCGTCGGGGAGCCCCCAGACCAAGTCCTGGGAGAAGCCTTGTGGCTGGATCCCACACCGGAAATCGGGGTCGATCAACTTACCCTTGGGAAGGGTTCCGCCGCCTCAGGTCGGGCCACGGTCGAGGCCATCAGGGTCGCGGCCTTGATGGCCCTGGACGGCGCCGCCGATGCGCTGGTCACGCTGCCCATGGCCAAATCCGCTGCCCACCTGGCTGGCTACCCCATCCCGGGACATACGGAATTCCTTCGGGAAATCTCCGAGGCGCCCATCACCCGGATGGCTTTCGTAAGCCCGCGGCTAAACGTGGTGCTTCACACGGTCCACCAGAGCCTGCGCTCGGTGGTGGAGGGCCTGGACTCCGACGCCGTGGCCGAGACGCTCATCTTCTCCGCCCGCCAGTTCATCCACTTGACGGGGAAATCCGACCTTCGGGTGGCGCTCTGTGCCATGAACCCCCACGCGGGCGAACAGGGGGCCTTCGGAGGGGAGGAACGCCTCCTCGAAGCAGCCATCAGGCAGGCTGAAGGTTCCTTCCGCGATGAAGCCCAGTCAACGCCTGTGTTTTCCGGACCGTGGCCTTCGGATAGCGTCTTCCAACGGGCTGCGCGTGGCGAGTTCGACCTGGTGGTGGCGCTGTACCATGATCAGGGCCTGATCCCGGTCAAGCTCCTCGAGCCAGCTCAGGCAGTGAATCTCACCTTGGGGCTGCCGTTCGTCCGCACAAGCCCGGACCACGGGACCGCCTTTGACAAGGCCGGCAAATGGATCGCAGATTCGGAGAATTTCTTGGCGGCCACGGCGCTGGCCATTCGGCTGTCCCAAGGAGCCGGCCCGACGATGCCGGCCCTCGACGGTAGGCCCGCTTGAACTGGGACTGGGTCTTTAATCCGTGGGCTGTTGTAGGCTGGTCATAGATGGAGGTGGCATGTCCACGGTGGCGGTGATCCTGGCGGCGGGCCTCGGAACCCGCATGAAATCACGACTTCCGAAGGTCCTGCACCCGATCCTCGGCGATCCTTCGCTGCTCTGGGTCCTACGGGCCCTACCCACCGGACTCGGCGGCGCCATCGTGGTCATTCACCATGGGAAACAGCAGGTTCTAGCCGCTCTTGAAACCTGGCAGAAGGCCGGCCTCCTTCCCTGCCCCATTTCCATCGTGGACCAGGGCGAGCCCCTCGGTACCGGTCATGCCCTTCAGGTCTGCATCCCTGAGCTGGACCGTCTCGGCACCACGCGGGTGGCCATCCTCTGCGGGGATGTGCCTCTCACTTCGGCCGCGACGGCCTCGCGCCTATGTGGGGCCGAAACCCTGCTCCTGGCCATGGACCTGCCCACTCCAGGTGCCTATGGCCGGGTGATCCAGCACCCGGATGGCAGCCTCGCGCAATTGGTCGAGGCAAAGGATGCCACCCCGGAACAGCTGGTGGTACGGCGTGTGAATGGCGGTGCCTATGCCCTGCCCTGGCCAATCCTGCGCAGAGCGCTCATGGGATTGACCAACCACAACGCCCAGAAAGAGTACTACCTCACGGATGCCGTGGTGGCGGTGGCCCGGGAGATCCCAGTGACCGTGGGCCTGTGCGACCCCGAGGAACTTGCGGGTATGAATTCACGCCACGACCAGGCGACCCTCCAGGCTGCCGCCCAGCGTCGGATCCAGCAGCACTGGATGACCGAGGGAGTGACCTTCTTACATCCCGACAGCACGCTGGTGGGGCCACGTGTCACCCTCCAGCGGGATGCTGTGCTGGAGCCAGGTGTGCGGCTCGAAGGTTCGGTCCAGATCGGTGAAGGTTGCCGGATCGGACAAGGCACGGTGATCACGGATTCCGTGCTGGGCGAGGGCGTGGAAGTCCGTCCCTACTGCGTTATCGAGCACGCCCTGGTGGGTGCAGGTTCCAAGGTAGGCCCCTTCGCACGGCTGCGGGAGGGCACCGACCTGGCCATTGGGGTCCACATCGGTAATTTTGTGGAGACCAAGAAGGCGAAACTCCACCGCGGCGCCAAGGCCAATCACCTTGCCTACCTCGGCGACACCGAGATCGGCGAGGGGACGAATATCGGCGCCGGCGTCATCACTTGCAACTACGACGGCGTGAACAAGCACCGGACCACCATCGGTCGGAATGTCTTCGTGGGATCCGACACCCAGCTGGTGGCTCCCGTGGTCATCGGAGACGGGGCACTCATCGGGGCCGGGAGCACCATCACCATGGATGTCCCTGCTGATGCGCTGGCTCTCAGCCGTGTTCCACAAACCACCCGGGAAGGCGGTGCCTCGAAGCTCCGGTCCAGGCAGAAGAAGGGGACTGCGTTAAGCTAGTCCTTTAGGTTCGGAGCCCCATGGTCCTGGCTGTATTCGACAAGATTGGCGCTGCGGTGCTGGGAGCCACGGATACCTTCGGGGACTTTGCTGTCCTCGCCGGTCGGGCCTTCATCGCCATCTTCAAGCGTCCCTTCGATGGCAAGAACCTCCTGAACCAATTCAATTCCGTGGGCGTGAACTCGATTCCGGTCGTGGTCCTCACGAGCCTTGCAGTCAGCATGGTGTTCGCCGTCCAGCTCGCCTTCGGTTTCCGCCAATTCCAGGCCGAGGGGCTGGCCTCCCAGGTGGAAGGGCTGGCCGTGATGAGGGAGCTCGCTCCCGTGATCACAGGCCTCATGCTCTCGGGCCGCATCGGATCCGCCATGGCCGCTGAGCTTGGCACCATGCAGGTCACGGAGCAGATCGATGCCCTCGAGTGCCTGGCCACAGATCCGATCCAGTACCTGTTCGTGCCGCGCCTGCTCGCCTCCATGCTGGTGGTCCCACTGCTGACGATCGTGTCCGTCTACATCGGCTTCTGGGGCGGCTACCTGATCCTGGTGGGCGTCGAGGGCCAGAGTGCCTACGTCTACGGCCACGAATTCTATAAGCTCCTGGCCTTCCGCGACCTCCGCATCGCCATCTACAAGGGTCTGGTATTCGGAATGATCATCGCCCTGGTCGGGTGCTGGAAGGGCTACAGGACTGAAGGCGGAGCCGAGGGCGTGGGCAACGCCCCCACCAGCAGCGTGGTGACGAGCAGCCTGTGGATCCTCATCTCCGACTTTTTCCTCACCAAACTGCTGCTGGTGTGACGACATGCCTGTGATCGATGTCGTCAACCTCTCCAAGGCCTTTGGGCCCAAGGTGGTGCTGTCCAAAGTGAACCTCCAGGTGGAGGAGGGCGAGAGCCTCGTGGTGCTGGGCGGTTCGGGCTCCGGCAAGACGGTGCTGCTCCGCAACATCATGGGCCTGCTGACGCCCGACTCGGGCCATGTGGCCGTCGAGGGCAAGATCATCGCCGAGTTGTCGCGGGAGGACCTGTTCACGGTCCGCCAGAGCATCGGGATGTGTTTCCAGATGGCGGCCCTGTTCGACTCCATGACTGTCTTCGAGAATGTCGCCTTCGGCCTGCGTCGGCACCACAAGATGACCGAGGACGAGATCCGTGCCCGGGTGGAAGAGTGTTTGGGCATGGTGGGCTTAAAGGACACCGACAAGCTGAAGCCTGCAGAACTCTCAGGCGGCATGAAGCGGCGTGTGGGCTTTGCCCGGGCCATCGCCCTCAAGCCCAAAATCCTGCTCTTCGACGAGCCCACCACGGGCCTCGATCCGGTGATGACAGATGTCATTGGCCGCATCATCCTCGACCTCAAGCATGAATTAGGCGTCACCAGCATCACCATCACTCACGACTTGAAATCCGCCTTTGAAATCGGCGATCGGATCGCCATGCTCTTCCGGGGTGAGTGCATCGCCTGCCAAGCGCCGGCAGACTTCAAGGCGAATCCGCACCCGGTCATTCAGCAGTTCCTGCGGGGGGACGCGGATGGTCCCTTCCTGCAGGATCCGCCGCCGCCAAAGAGGAATCCCCAGGAGGCCCACGCATGAAGCTGGAAACCAAGGTCGGCCTTTTCTTCACTGGCGCCATCATCCTCATGGGCGTACTGATCTTCCGCACGGAGAAACTTGAGCTCGGCGGCAAGCGCAACCAATCCAAACAGTTCACCTACTTCGACACGGTGGCGGGGCTGAGTCCGCAGAGCAAGGTCCTGGTCGCGGGCGTGTCGGTGGGCACCGTCCATGAGATCGCCCTGGAAGGCGGCCGGGCCAAAGTCACCCTATCCATCTCCAAGGATGTAGGCATCTATGGGGACGCCACCGTCTCCCTGGGCTCCATTGGCATCCTGGGTGAAAAATTCGTCGATCTCGAACCCGGTCACAGTGCCAAGGGCCCCTTCCCCAAGGACACACCGCTACCCAGCAAGGCCGGCATCAGCCTCGATAACCTCATGGAGTCGCTCTCTGAGATAAGCAAGAACGTGAAGGGCGTCACCCAGGCCCTGAATGAATCCATCGGCGGCGAGCAGGGGCGGCAGAAAATCGACGAGATCGTGGACAACATCCGCGTTCTCACCGCCGAGTTCCGCTCCATGGCCCAGGAAAACCACGGCGCCATCGATCACACCATGGCGAACGTGGAAGCCCTCTCCACCGATCTGCGGGACCGGCTGCCCAAGCTGGCTCAGCAGTTCGAGGCCGTGGGCAAGAACCTCAACGGCATCCTGGAGGAGAATCGCCCCGAGCTGAAGGGTGTCATCAGCGATATCCGCAAGCTGGCCCAGAGTTTCCAGGGGTCGGCGGAAAACATCAAAGTCCTCACCGACCGCATCAACAGTGGCCAAGGCACCATCGGCAAATTGCTGAACGACGAAACGACGGTCAAGAAGATCAATGATGCCGTGGACAATGTGAACAACCTGCTGGGCGGGTTCGGCAAGATGGACTTCCGTCTGGACATGAACGCGGCCCAGTGGTCAAAACGCGGTGACAGCCAATCAGGCCTCGGCCTCGAGATCGCACCCAGTCCGGATTACTGGTATGCCCTCGGTTTCGACTCCACCCCGGACGGCAAGATCAACCAGAGCATCCAGTTGATCACCCAGTTGGATCCCGTCACGGGCAAGCCGGTCACAGTACCGCAGAGCATCAAATGGGTCACCACGGACCGGACCTTCACCATGTCAGCCCAGTTTGCCAAGCGCCTAGGTCCCGCGGTCTTCTCCGCAGGCATTGTCGAGAACACGGGCGGTGGCGGGGTCGAGCTGCGCGGATTGGACGACCGACTTCGACTCGGAATTCTGGCCTATGACTTCATGAAGCGCGACAACAAGCCGAACCCCCGGTACCGCCTCACCAGCAGCTACCAGTTCTGGAAGGGCGCCTACATCCAAGCCGGCGTGCAGGACATCGACAACAAGGATCTCCGCACCGTCTTCTTCGGTGCCGGCCTGCGCTGGAAGGACGATGACCTAAAGAAGATGGTCGGACTGGCAGCGTCGGCCAAATGAAGAGTCCCCGGATCCTGCCCGCCCCCGGACCGCTGCCCGACGAGGGTGGCACCCTGTTCCTCTGGGTCCGCCGGGGCCTGCCTCTGGCCCTCGCGGCGCTGGCCCTGGTCGGGTCGACTCTGCATGGCGCCGGGCGCGGCTGGTGGATGCTGATCGGCGTCGCCGCGCTGGCCGCGGCCTGGCCCAGCTTTCTCCGGGGCAAGGCCTTCCTCCGCAATCGGACCGCCATCGTGCGCCAGGACAACCTCTGGGCCAATGCCTTCAGGCCCTTGGCGCGATGGCTGGGCCAGGAGGACGCCTGGATTCTTTCTTTCTGCGGCCACAATAACCGCCGGGTGCGTGCGGCCTTTGGCACCCGCCGCGCTCGGCGGGCCCTCATCCTGCTGCCTCACTGCATCCAGATGGCCCGCTGCAAGGCCGGCATCCTCGACGACCTCCAGGCATGCTACGACTGCGGCCTCTGTCCCGTGGGCGACTACATGAACGCAGCCCTCCTGAATCGCTGGGAAGGCCGGATCTCCAACCGCAGCCACAAGGCCTACCGGGAGGCGCGGGAGTATCGCCCAGACCTGATCGTGGCTGTGAGCTGTGCGGATCGCCTGCTCAAGGGACTGACCAAGATTCCAGAGATTCCCTCCTATGTGATCCCGTTGTCCCTGCCCCACGGCATGTGCGTCGACACGGATTTCAGCGTGCCCCACCTCTTCGCAGCCATGGAGACCCTGGTCGAACCCCGCCGCCCCTCCGGGGAGATCCAGCCTCTCCGCCGCGAAGGCATCGCATGACGGCGAACCGATTCCCGGTCCGCAGATTCTTCGAGAAGTGGTTGGGCGCCAGGGCCATGCCCTATCTGCTGCACCTCCGGCCGCTGGAATGGCCCATCATGACCGCCCATTTTCTTCTGGGCACACTACTGGCCGCCGGGTGGGGGCTGCGGGCCAAACCATCGATTCTCGGATGGCTCATCTTCGTGGCCCTGATGAACGGCGGTACCCTCGCCATCAACAGTGCCTTCGACAAGGACGAGGGTGATATCGGCTACCTGAAGGCGCCACCCAAGCCCCCTGAACACCTGTTGGCCTTTTCTTCAGTGCTGCTGGGGAGTTCGGCCATCCTGGGGTTCCTGCTGCCCCTGCCCTTCGCCTTCATCAACCTCGCCTGCGTGGTCATGAGCGTGCTCTATTCAGTGCCCCCCCCTCGGCTCAAAGCCCGTGCGGGTTGGGACCTGCTCATCAACTGTGTGGGTTTCGGTCTGCTCACGCCCTTGGCCGGGTGGGCGCTGACCGGTCGGTCCTTCAGCCGGGCAATCCTGCTGGTTTCGATCGGTTTCGCCTTCCTATTCGCCACCCTCTACCCCATGACGCAGATCTACCAGGTGGCGGAGGACAGCCGCCGCGGTGACCACACTCTCACGATCCGACTGGGTGTGGGACGCAGTCTGGCTCTGGCCTTGCTGGCAGGCCTGATCGCCCATGCCTTCTTCCTGGCAGGAGTCCTGGCCATGGGACGGGCCCCGCTCTGCCTACTGCCTTCCCTGGTGGCCTGGCTGGCGGTGCTCATTCCGTGGATGCGGGGCTGGCGGACCTGGACGGATTCCCGGCACGAAAGTGGCATGTATTGGGGCCTGGGAGCCTGGGCCGTCACTGACCTCAGTCTGCTGGCCCTGTTATGGCCCTGATCACTCAACCCGTTCGTCCATGGATCCGATAGACTAGGAAGAAGTGGTGACAGTCGAAATCTTCTGGAGCAAGCATGGGATTCAGCAGGGGCATGCGTTGGATGGGTCTGGTATGCGCTGGAGGCCTAGTCCTGAGCGCGGCCATCCCCTCCCCTGCCCGGTTGTCCCTGAAATCCGCCTCCGTGCTGGTGTTGGATCAAATTTCGGGCCAGACCCTGCTGGAAAAACAGGCCGGGGCCGTGGTTCCCATCGCCTCGCTGACCAAGCTCATGACGGCCATGGTGCTGCTGGATGCCCACCTCGACCCCAATGAATTGCTGACCATCACCAATGACGACAAGGATGACCTCCGCCACAGCCGGTCCCGTCTTCCTGTGGGCACCCGCCTGCCGAGGGAACAGGCCCTCCTGCTGGCCCTGCTGGCCTCGGAGAACCGCGCCGCCCACGCGTTGGGGCGCACTTTCCCAGGTGGACTGCCCGCCTTCGTCCAAGCCATGAACGCCAAGGCAACGGAATTAGGCTTGAGCGGCTCCCGGTTCGAGGACCCAACGGGTCTCTCCAGCGCTAATGTGGCCACGGCCTGGGATCTGGCCCGCATCATCGAGGCCGCCTACCACTATCCCGAGATCCGCGATTTCACCACCCGTCCTCAGACCATCCTCCAGAGTGGCCGCCACAGCATCCAGTTCCCCAATACCAATGCCCTGGTGCGCAATCCCCATTGGAACATCGGCCTTTCCAAGACCGGCTACATTGAGGAAGCCGGCCGATGCCTGGTCATGCAGGCCATGCTGGCGAACCGGCCCGTGCTGGTCATCCTGTTGGATTCCTGGGGCAAGTACACCCGTCTGGGCGACGCCATCCGCATCAAACAGTGGATGGAAGCCCGCCTCGGCCCCAAGTAACGGCATTGTGCTGATTCCAGATGTCCTGCCTCCATTCCCGCTGAGCTGGGGCTTTTCGACCCGCCATGATCCACCGGGGGCCCTTCCCACCCGACGCCTGAACCAGATGCATCGCTGCAGCATCGTGGAGGCTTCCGAGTCCGTGGTGGAAGGAGACGGATTGTGGACCACATCTCCTGGGCTTCGCATCGGTTTGCGGGTGGCGGACTGCGTGCCGGTGCTACTGGCCGGGCCGCTCATGGATGGAACACCCTGGGTGGCCGCCCTCCATGCGGGCTGGCGGGGGGCCACGGGTCATGGTGATCCGAAGCCTGGTGGTGGCATCCTGCGCCGCGGCGTGGCCCTCTACCGAACCCTGGGGGGTGTTCCGGGGGACCTGGTATGGGCCTTTGGTCCCGCCATCCTGGCCTGCCACTTCGAGGTGGGCGAGGAAGTCATCGAGGCCGCCCGGCAGGATCCCGCCTGGCAGGAGAGCCTGCGGACCCAGGGCCCGTCCACCAGATCCCACCTGGACCTGCATGGGTTCCTCCGGGCTCAGGCCCTGGACCTGGGGCTGGACTCCGCCCGGGATGGGAGTGTGGCCCTGTGCACCGTCTGTCGGCCCGACCTGCTTTATTCCTATCGTCGCGGTGAAACCACCGGCCGCCAGTGGGGCTGGATCGAGATCGGATAATCTGAAGGTCAGCCCCGCTCCTGAAGACTGAGGGCTGAAGACTGAGGACGCCCCATGCTCAACATCACCGACATTCGCATCAACAAGGTCGAGGGCGATGACAAACTCAAGGCCTTTGCCGCCCTGGTCATCGAGGACTGCTTCCTGGTGGGCGACCTGCGCGTGGTGGAGAGCGAGGACGGCTACTTCGTGGCCATGCCCAGCCGCCGCAAGCGGGACGGCAGCTTCAAGGACATCGCCTATCCGCTGAACAACACCCTTCGCGAGGTGATCGAAGAGAAGGTGCTCCTGGCCTACGAGGCCGCCACGGGCCACCGCGCCATCAGCCGGATCGAGCGCGGCGAGGCCGCCCAGGTGCGTCCGGACCTGCTGGGCGTCGAGGAGTTCGGGTTCACGCCCAAGGCCGGTTCCTGACTTCAGTGCGGCATCGTTGGGTGTGGTTGTGGGCTCTGTGTCCTCAGGGCTTGGGTTGGATGCGGACCCGCGCTATGCTTGGGTTTCCGCCTGGGGAGTAGCCAAGTGGTAAGGCAGCAGGTTTTGATCCTGCGTACCGAGGGTTCGAATCCTTCCTCCCCAACCAATCGAATCTGCAGAGGAGTGGCCATGCTCGAACGTCTGGACTACCAGGCCGTCGGTTTGATCTCCGGGCTGGAAGTCCACCAGCAGCTTCTCACCCGGGAAAAGTTGTTCTGCCGCTGCCCGGCGGGCCTCTACACCGAGACCCACGACGGCGAGGTGCTGCGCCACATGCGCCCCACCCTGTCCGAACTGGGCGAGTACGACGGCACCGCGCTCATGGAGTTCAAGACCAAGAAGGA
>PMJK01000159.1 GCA_003158505.1 Holophagaceae bacterium
AGGCACGGGTCCGCCGCATGCCCCCGTGACCGTAAAAAGAAAAGGCGCCACCCTGTTCACTTCAGGTTGGCGCCCCGGCTGGTACCGGTGGTCGGACTCGAACCGACACCTCATCGCTGAGAACGGATTTTGAGTCCGTCGCGTCTGCCATTTCGCCACACCGGCCAGAAGGGCCAGGATACCGCAGGTGCGCGGGTTTTCCTATGGGATTGGCCCAGGTGAAAGCCTGAGACCCAATCGACCGTGACCAGTTTCGTCACACGAAACCCGGGAGGGAAAAAGCACGAGTCCGGCTTGGCCGGGATCGTGCGCGGGGGTCCGGGGGTGTGCGCGAAGCGCGGAACCCCCGGAGAGCTACAAAGCCGTAAGCGGGATGCGACGCCCGGCGCCGAAGGCCTTGGGGCTGACCTTGAAGGCGAAGGGGAGTTGGCGCCGCTTGAATTCGGTGCGGCGAAGGAGGCCCAGGATCCGCGGCAAGGCTGCCAGGGCTTGGGCCAGGGCCGGGCCCTCCAGCAGCAGGGCCAGATCGTCCGCGAGGCCTTCCTCGGGCCGCTGGGCTTCGAGGGCAGCGCCGAGGATGGCGTCGAGCTGAGCATAGGGCAGCAGGCTGGCCTCGTCGGTCTGGCCAGGCCTCAGCTCGGCCGTTGGCGGGCGTTCGATCACGCCGAGGGGCACGGCCTCGCCCAGGTCCCGGGCCATGGCGTAGACCCGGGCCTTGAGACAATCCCCCAGGGGGGAAAAGGCCCCGATGCCATCGCCATAGAGCGTGAAGTAGCCCGTGGCGGCTTCACTCTTGTTGCCCGTATTCAGCACGGCCACCCGATTCGTGCCCAGGCGCTGCTGGGCCACCGGTTCCGTGGTGAGCGCCATGAGCAGGCTCCCCCGGCTGCGGCTCTGGAGGTTCTCGTCCGTGAGGCTGAAGCTGCGTCCCGGAAACACCTTTTCCAGGGAGGTGGCGAAGCCCGCGAAGGGGTAATCCGCGTCCAGCCGGAGGAAGCCCATGCCCAGATGCCGTGCCTGCTGCTCCGCAAAGTCGGCGCTTTCCTCGCTGCTGTAGCGCGTGGGCATCGCCGCCCCCAGGACGCGGTCCGGGCCCAGGGCCTCCACCGCCAGCGCCGCGGCCACGGCGCTGTCGATGCCGCCCGAAAGACCGAGGACTACCGCCTCGAGTCCCTGCTTGGCAAGGTTGTCCCGGATGCCCGTCACCAGGGCCCGGCGGAGCCATGGACCCTCCTCCACGCGCCGCCAAGCCCGGCCCGGCTCGACCGGATCGACCACGATGGAACCTTCCTGGAAGGCCTCCCCGCCCTGCCAGCGTCCATCCGGCAGCGCCAGCCCGGAGCCGCCGTCAAAGAGCAGCCAGCTTTCAGCCCCCACGCGGCTGGCGTAGGCCACGGGGACCCCGTGTTTCTGTGCCAGTCCAGGCAGCAGGCGGTGGCGCTGGGCCTCCTTGGAGGGAATGGCCCAAGGCGCGCTGCAACCGGGCGGAAGCCAGCTGCCCAGGGCGCTGGGNNAGGTCCGCGATGGGATCCATGCCGTAGCCCACCGGCACGTTCCCCAGTTGCGGGTCCGCCCATAGGTCCTCGCAGATGGATAGCCCGATGCGATGGTTGCGGAAGGCCACCAGGGGCTGCGGCGAGGCGTCCGGTTCGAAGTAGCGGTGCTCGTCGAAGACGTCGTAGCTGGGCAGCACCCGCTTACGAGCGCAGTGGCGCAGGACCCCGCCCTCGCACCACCAGAGTTCATTCCACAAGCGCCCCGAGGGTGCGGGCCGGGCGGTGCCGAACACCAACGGCACGGGACCTGACAGCGCCGCGAGCCGCATGGATTCGGCCTCGATGCGCCGCCGCATGCCGGGTTCCCATAGGCGGTCCTCCAGCAGGTACCCCGGAATGGCCAGTTCCGGCGCCAGCACCAACTCGACCCCGCCGGCCACGGCTTCGGCATAGGCCTGCTCGATCCTGCGGCCGTTCCCTTCGGGATCCCCCAGACGAGCGTTGAGCTGAAGCAGCGCGATTCTCATCCCACCAACTTACCAGCGGATCTTACCAGCGGATCTCCGCGCAAGTACCCCCCTCGGAGCGCCGGGACAGGCGCAGATCCGCCCCCTGGGCATTGAGCCACTTCAGGGCCAGGGGCAGACCCAGACCCGTACCATCGGGGCGGCCGCTCTCGAAGGGCCGCAGCATGCGGATGGCCGTGTCCTCGGACAGGCCGGGACCCTCATCCAGCACCTCCATGTGTCTATCGGAGATCCTTACTGTCACCCGTCCGCCGAGGGGCGTGGCCAGGCAGGCATTCTCCAACAGGTTGACCAGGGCCTGATGCAACAGCACGGGATCGCCAGCGACGGAACCCCGCCCTTCGCACAGCAGGCTCCGTCCCTGGCTCACGGGACGGAGCTTCAGTTCAGTCACGGCCTGGGCCGCCACTTCCTCGAGCCGCAGCGTTTCGGAAACCGGGTCGAGGGGCTTCGCCCACTGGAGGAACCGCAGGACCAGCCGCTCCAGTTCCTCGGTCTCCCCGAGCAGCACTTCGGCCGCACTGCCATGGCCGGCCCGCTTCAGCAATTGCCCCTGCCCCTTGAGCACAGCCAGGCCATTCTTCAGCTGGTGGGCGACACCCGCCGTCATCTCGCCCAGTTCGGCGAACCGCTCGCGCAGG
>PMJK01000188.1 GCA_003158505.1 Holophagaceae bacterium
AGAGGGCCATCCAAGGGGCGCTGAGGGCCCCGGCCATGCGGCGCGTGCCCCGGATGAGCCGCTCTGACAGTTCGCCGGGACCCACGCACACCAGCAGGCGGTCCCCCGCCGCCCAGGTCTTGTGGATCCCCTCGGAGGCCATGTAGCGGCGCATCTGGGCGTCCACGCTTTCGGCCGTGTGGCGCAGGGCCAGCTCGCGCAGGGCCAGCAGGTTGCCCTTGCGGAAGAAATNNAGGTAGACCTTCCCCTCCTTGAGACGCACCAGCAGGTCGTCCGGGGAGAGGTCCACCAGCTCGACCTCATCGGCCCTCTCCAGCACCGTGTCGGGGACGTTCTCGCGCACGATCACGCCGGTGATCTGGGCCACTACGTCCCGGAGGCTCTCCAAGTGCTGGACATTCAGCGTCGTGTGGACATCGATGCCCGCGTCCAGCAATTCCATCACGTCCTGCCAGCGCTTGACATGGCGGGATCCCATCACGTTCGAGTGGGCCAACTCGTCCATGAGAATGAGAGCGGGCCGGCGCTTCAGGGCCGCGTCCAGGTCGAATTCCGGAAGGAACTGGCCCGCATAGGCCAGCTCCTTCCGGGGCAGGACCTCCAGTCCTTCGAGCAGGGCGCCGGTCTCGCTCCGGCCATGGGTCTCGACCACGCCCACGAGGACGTCGACCCCCTCGGCCCGCCGTTCCTGGGCCTCGGAGAGCATGGCGTAGGTCTTCCCGACGCCAGGTGCGGCGCCGAAAAAGATCTTCAGTTTGGCCCGGTTCGCGCGCACCTCCTCCTCCTGCACTTTGCGGAGCAGGGCATCAGGGTCCGGGCGTTCGAGAGCCATGCGGTAAACCTATCCGGAATCCTAAGTGATCATCTGGGCAGGCAGGAGCCCTGGTCCGATGCCAGCCGCCAGGGGAATGTGGACTCCCGGTTGCCGTGCTTAGGAGGGTGCTGCTATCGGAAACAATAGCACCGGATTTTCGGGTTGATTTGAATCCAGGCCTTCAGAAGGGCGTCAACCCGCCGCAGAGAGGTTCAGGGTCTTCCGGGTCTCCATCCTTTCCCCGGTGTCGTAGACCAGGTCCTCGGAGGTTTGAGAGGCCACCACCAGGCGCCTAACTAAGGATTTGCCACCCTGTCTGAACCGTCCAGGACGGCGCCTTTTTGAGAATTTTTGCTTAGGCGATCATGGACGCCCCATTCGGCGGATCCATCGCATGGAATCTTCGGAACCCTGATCTATTTTCACCATGAAGATCTCCGGAATTTCATAGGTGTGCATCTCCTTGATGACTTCAGCGACGGGAACGTACTGCTCCACGATGGTGAAAATGAGCAATATGTATTCCTCGTCCCAGCGTTTCGTTCCCTCATAGGCGTAATAGGTGTTGGTGTCTGAGATTATCGTCGTGGATGCGGCGAGCGACTGATCCACAACCCGCTTAGCGATAGCTTTGGCCACCCCTTTTTCGGCACAGGTGGTCAGGATGATGCAGATATCAGACACGGAAGCTCCAAACGAACCAGGGGATTCTTAAACTTGTTCCAGTGCAGGGGCGCTTTGACCCAGAAGCTTCTCCCTCCATCGGTGGAACAGCACCACCAGTCCCGGTTGAATGACGGTCGTAATCAGGGCGATGGTCAAGGTCCCGCCGATGATGACGATGGCCAGGGGCTTCTGGGTCTGGACTCCGATGCGGGTGCTGAGAGCGGCGGGGAGTAAACCCAAGGTGGCAACCAAGGTCGTCATGAGCGCAGGCCGAAGGCGATCAAGGGCGGACTCCCGGGCAGATTCCACGAGACCTTTGCCTTCGTCTCGGTAGAGCCGTTGGAAGTAAGTGATACGGATGATCGAATCCTGGATGGCGATGCCGAAGATCGAAATGAAGCCCATGGCAGCTGAAATGGAGAAGCTGATCCCGGAGAGCTTCAAAGCCAGGATGCCGCCGGTGCAGGCCATGGGAATGCCCATGAACACGATAAGGCTGATGAGCCAGTCCTTAACGGCAGAGTAGACCAGGAAGGCGATGAGGAGTAGCGTGATGGGCACGATGATCATCAGTCGCCCGGTGGCTTCTTTCAAAGCGTTGATCTCGCCTGACCACTCCAGGTGGACATCGTAGGGGACCTTGACCCTATGCTCCACGGCTTTCTGGGCCTGGAGGATGGTTCCCTGTAGGTCCCGTCCGCGAACGGAGAATTTGACAGGTGCATAGCGGTGTCCATCCTCGCGGTAGATCGTGGCGGGGCTGTCTTCTTCGACAAGGGTGGCCAATTGAGCAAGCGGGATATTGTTCCCATCCGGAGTCGGCACAGGGATCTGCCGAATAGCGTCGATGCTCTGCCGAAATTGAGGCTGCCAGCGCACCGTGAGATCGAATAGCCTCTCACCCTCGTAGACCTGGGTAACCGCCTGGCCTCCCACTGCGGCCTGGATGACTGTGGCCACGTCCCCGGTATTCAGGCCGTAACGGGCACACTTCTCCCGGTCGGGGCTGATACGCAGGCTCGGCTGGCCTAGGGAGTTGATGAGGCCCAGATCCTGGACACCGGGGATGGTCGAAAGCGTGGCCACGACTTCGGCCGCCTTGGCCTCGTTCACCTGAAGATCGGGACCGATGACCTTCACGGAATTCTCACCCTTCACGCCAGACAGGGCTTCTTCCACATTGTCTGAGATGTACTGACTGAAACTGAAAACTGTGCCCGGAAAGGTGGTCTGCAGTTCTTTGGACAGGGTGTCGGTCAAGGAATCCTTGGTGACGCCGTGACCCCACTCGGACTCATCCCGCAGCGGAGCGAAGAGTTCGATGTTGAAAAAACCGGTCACGTCGGTCCCATCATCTGGGCGGCCAACCTGAGAGACCACATGGGTGATTTCGTGATGACTTAGGAGGAGATTTCGCATGCGGGCTGCGGCGACGTTGCTTTGCTCCAGAGAGGTGGAAACGGGTAGTGTTGCCCGGATCCAGAAGTTGCCCTCCTCCAGCTTGGGCATGAATTCTCCGCCCAGAAAGGGATATGTGAATATGCCCAGAGCGATGACGGCGGTGCCGATGGCCATGGCCCGCATGGGGTATTTCAGCCCCTTCTCCATCAGGGGGACGTAGACCTTTACAATGGCCCGCATCAGCCAGGTATTGTGCTCTCCGTGTTCCCCCGGATCGTGGCGCCGCATCTTCTCCTTGAGTGAGTCTTTGCGAAGCACCAGCGAACCGAGCACTGGCGTGAGGGTGAGGGCCATGAAGATGGCACCACCGATGGCAAAGGCATAGGTTCTCGCCATTGGGGAGAAAATCACCCCTTCCACGCCCTTCAGGGTGAACAAGGGCAGGAAGGCCACGGCCAGGATCAGGGTGGAGAAGGCCAGGGGCCGACCGACCTCGTGGGCCGCGGAAAGGATCTGCTCCTTAATGTTCGCGCTGCGGCTGACCGTCAGATGGCGGACGGCATTTTCCATCATGATCACGGTCGAATCGATGACGATGCCGAAGTCCACGGCGCCCAGGGAAATCAAGTTCGCAGGGGTTCCGGTGAGCACCATGCCGCAGAACGCGATCAGGAGCGCCAACGGGATGTTGATGGCCGTCACCAGTGAGGCGCGCGTGTTGCCCAGGAAGAGAAACAGCACAAGGACCACCAGGCCCATGCCCACCAGGAGGTTTTCCAGGACGGTATGCGTGGTCATATTCACCAAGTCCCCACGGTCGTAGTAGGGCTCGATGTCCATGCCCGGAGGCAGCAGGTGATACTTGCGGATGTGGTCGATTCGTTCGTGAACGGCCGCCAGCGTCTTCAGGGTCGATTCCCCCTTCCGCATGAGGACAGTGCCCTGGACTACATCTGGATCCAGGTCGTGTCCCACCTGCCCCAGCCTTGGGGCATGGCCGAGTTGGACCGTGGCGAGGTCCTTGACCCTCACGGGCACGCCATTCTTGCTAGCGAGCACAATGTTCTCGATATCCCTCAGGTCTTTGAGAAGGCCGGTGCCGCGAACCGTGTAGCTTTGATCCCCAATGGTGAGCCGCTGCCCTCCCACATTGATGTTGGCGTTAGCGATGGCGTTCATGACCTGCGTGAGCTGGAGGCCCCGCCCGCGAAGGCGGGTGGGGTCGATCTCCACCTGGTACTGGCGCGTTTCCCCGCCGAAGCTCGTGACGTCGATGACGCCGGGGACCTGCCTGAACTGCCTCTCCAGGATCCAGTCCGCGGCGGTCTTGAGTTGCTCCAGGGAATAGCCCTTGCCCCGCACAATGTACCGGTAGACTTCGCCGATGGCGTTCCAGGGTGAAAGCTGGGAAGTCAGCCCCTTCGGGAGGCTCGCGAACTGGAGGCGGTTGATGACTTCCTGGCGTGACTTCTCGTAATCCGTCCCGAACTTGAAATAACACTTCACGTCAGAGAGCCCGAAGACACTCTGGCTGCGGATGTGGTCCAGTCCAGGCATACCTGAGAGACTGATTTCCAGGGGCACCGTCACCGCGCGTTCCACCTCCTCGGCGCTCCAGCCATCCGGCTGCGTGATGACTTCCACCAGGGGCGGAGCAGGGTCCGGATAGGCCTCGATGTCCATATGCTTGAAGGCCAGGAATCCTGCCATTGCAATAAGCCCTGCCATGATCAGGACCAAGACAGGGTTTTGCAGTGCGAGACGGACGAACCAACGCATCAGCCCTGTCCCATCAACAGCATGGCGCCCTGGGTCACGATCCTCTCTCCCGCCTTGAGCCCAGTCTTGACGGGGACGCGGTCACCGCTGGTCTGCTCATCCACCAGAATGGGACGCCGTTCGAACCGATGGGTTCCGTCGGGCCTTGTACCAAGATCCACGAAGGCGAAGGACTGGTTGGCGAGACGAACCGTAGAGCTGCGGGGAACGGCCAAGGCCCGGCCCGGTTCCACCTGGATTGAGACCTGGGCGAACATTTCGGGCTTCAGCAACCGCTTGGGGTTCGGAATGGTGCACCGGAGCTTGGCCGTCCGTGTGGCTGGATCCAGGGCCCCGGAAATCCATTCGACTCTGGCCTGAATCGGATTTTCGGGATAGCCGGCGATCTGGATTTGAATAGGGCTCCCAACCTTCACGCGGAAAAGATCAATCTCATAGATATCAGCCAGAAGCCATAGCTGGTCGATTTCCCCGATGGTGAAGAGTTCCACGGCGCTGCCGCCTCCGTACTGGCCTTGCACCTCTGTACCGGGGTTCGCGGTTCGTGCGATCACCTCTCCGGCGATGGGAGCCTTGAGCAGGAAGCCTTGGCTCACGCCCTTGGAATCCGGCGCGTAGAACATGGCCGCCCGCTGCTGGGCCCGGTCCCGCTCCGCCATGGCCACCCGGTAGTTCGCCTCCGCAGCCTCCAGATCCCGTTTGGCTCCGGCGTGTGCTTCGTAGAGTTCCTTCTGCCGGGCGAATTCCTGGTCCGCCGCCACCAAGGCGGCTTCCGCCTTGTGGGCATCGGAAAGAGCACTACCCATATCGGGTGAATCGATCAGGGCGAGGGTCTGCCCAGCCTTCACCCGCTGTCCGGGATCGACCAGTAGGCGAGTGACCCTCCCACTCAAGGGGGAAAAGATGTGGGAGACGCGCCGATCATCGAAGGTGAGTCGGCCAACCGTCTGCACCAGCCCACCTACAGGGCACTCCGCCACCGTCTCCATCACCGGCTTGGCCTCCTTGTCCTGTTGTGCGGAAAGCCAGACTTCACCGGCCGGGGCTTCACCGACTTCCGCCTCGGGCTTGTGTCCGCAAGCTGCGAACGTGCCCGCGAGGATCATTGCGATAAGGGCGCTGATCGTTTTCATCGGGAGAACTCCTTTCCTACGGCTTGTTCCAAACCAAACATGCCGCTCCAGTAGTCGTTGAGGTTTTGCAGGTATTCATTCCGGGTGGTGATCCAGGTGCGCTGGGCGTCCAGCACATCCAGGAGCGAAGTCGCGCCGCGTTCGTACTGGAAAACCACCAGGTCGTAGGCCTTTTTCGACTGGTCTAGGAGGTGGCCCTCCATGCGGGCCAATCGGGCACGCCCGCCCTGAAACGAGGCCCAACTTGAGGTGACGTCCAGCGCGGTCTGGGCTTCGGCCTTCCGCCGAGTGAGTTCCTGAACGCTCAGGTCCGCTCGCGCACGGGCCGTATCGCCCTGAACCTTTCGAGGGGAGGGAAGGCTGATGTTCAATCCGAGGGTCCAGGTGCGTGGTTGCAACGCGTTCGGGCCCGTGCCCTCCTGGGCTACCCCCAGGCTCCAGCCGGTCGCGGGAACCCATTCCCGCCTCGCCAGGGTTAGGGCCGAGTCGAATTTCTCTTCCTGGGCCTTGGCTGCGGCCAGATCGGGACGTTGCACCTTCGCGGCTCCCAGAAGCGATTCAGGAGTGGCTGAGGCCAACTCCGAAGGCATCGAGGGATGGTCGAAGGATCCGACCGTTTCGAAGTTGGGGACTGGGCCCCGCTCGCCCAGTAGAAAGGCTAGGTTGGCCCGGGCGGATTCCTGCGCTTGTCGGGAACTTTCCAGGGCCTGTTCAGTCTCGAGGAAGGCCACCTCTGCGCGGGCCACTTCCACCTCGGAGACGGCTCCCGCCGAATACCGTTTCTGGACGAGGTCCAGGGTGTGTTGGGCCGAATCTCGGGTCTGGGTCGAGAGGTCCACGTTCAGCTTGGCCAGAGCCGCCTGGAGGAACTGGATCTTCACCAGGGCACCCACTGTGCGCAAGGCGTCCTCCCGTCCAAAACGTGCGGCACGAAGGGCCGCATCCGCCGAGCGAACGCGCAAGTTTCTGCGCCCAGCTAGTAGGTCATCCAGGCTTCCCCCATCAGAAAGGCTTGCCCCATAGGACCGGGCGGATTGCCCTGGCAGTTGGGGCAGGTAGCCTTCGGACTTTCCGGCGGAAAGTCCGAGCTGGGGTGCAGGTAACGCGCCCGCTATCCGAAGGTCGCCCTGAGCCTGGGCCACGGCGCCTTCGGCGAGCAGCAAGTCCAGGCCCCGAGACCGGAAGATTCGAAGCGCCTCATCCATGGTGATCTGTGGAGGGATCACTGGCGGTTGAGGCGCTTCGAGCGCAGGTGGCGCGAAGAGAAACAACATGTTTCAGAACTTCACGAGCATGGCGGTGGTGATGCGAGTCTCGGTCTTGCGCAGGTCCGGTGCCCAGCCAGCTACAACGGATCCTGGCGCACCCTGATTGCCGCCAGGAGGCGTGATGCCACCCTCGCCGGCGAAATAGGGCACGTTGCTGAAGCGCCGATTGAGTTCGTTGCGGAAGGTGATGAACCGGTTCGGCATGTAGTCGTAGGTCAGGGAGAAGTCCCACTGATTTAGTTTGTCTCCCGGGTTCTCGGTGAAGTAGGGGGTTCCCGATGCAGCGGTGGCACCGTTGATGGGTGGGAGCAGCGCCAGGTAGCGGCCTGGGTTGACGAGGTAGCCGCCGCCGACTGTCATGGCCTGTTTGTCGCTGAACCACAGGCGCTGGTAGAGCATCCAACCCGCCATGTACTGCTTGGGCGCAGTTGGAGTGCCCGAACGGCTTACACCATCCCCCTGTTCATCACCCAGATCGAAGGTGAAGCTGAGGGCAGCCTTTTTGATAATGCCGGATTTGCTTTCCCACTCCTTCCAGAGGATGCTGTTGTCGGTGTGGCGCCGCTTGCGTTGGGGATTGCCTAAGGAGTCCTCGCCGGTGAAGTAATCATTCGAAATGAAGCCCCAGTTCTCATTGGGCCGCCAGGTGATGCTCCCGCCGATCCCAGGCGAGTGATTGATGCTGTTGTAGGACTGCCACCCGTTCGTGAGCCACAGCTCGAGTTTCAGCTTATCGGTGGGGAAAGCCTGGATGCGGACGCCGTTGAAGAACCACGGAGTGTTGGCTGAGACGTAGGAGGGCTGGTAGGCCCAGTTGTCGAACCCGTAGTAGCTGAAGAGTCCGATGTAGGACATGAAGATGCCCGCATCGACGTTGAGGCCGTGCATCACGTCAAAGTGGTAGCCACCGTAGGCCTCAGCAACGTAGCGGTAGGCGGACTGTGAGTCCCACTGGCCTACAGTGGAACTCGGGTCGTTCCGGGAGTTCAGGGGTCCGTAAGTGCCGAACTGGGTCAGGATCCGTCCGCGGACGTTCTCAAAGTGGAAATCGCCGCCTACCCCAAGGTGCTGGAGTTGCACCTCGTCCACCCGCCCCGTCTGCGTGGAACCGACCAGGCTGTGGTCGGAGGGGTTGTTGAAGGAATGGGTCACGCTCGTGTCGGACCTGAACTCCCCGGTGAAGTACTTTGAATCCAGGATCGATTCAGAGTTGCGCGTAACGGAATTCATCCAGGTAAAATCGGCGAACGCGAAGGGTTCGGCCGGTTTCGCGGGCTCAGCTGCTTTCGCCGGTTCAGAAGCTGGCGTGGGAACGCTGGTAGTCGGAGCCTGCGCCAAGGCTGGGAGGCCAGCGACCAGCAACAGTAGAAGGGGGGTTTTCATCCTGTCTCCTATAATTCGGCTCGACGGCCGATTGGAAAGAATGTCGTCGACCTGCGTTAGAGCAGTGCTAATAAGTAGGACCGGACCGTTAAGAAACCATAGGTGTGCTTCATCACGAGGTTTCAATCCTCCTGTTTAGCCAATGGAATACCCCCGCATCTTGGCGATTGCGGTGTATGCGAGGCCTTAAGGCCGTTTAGTGACAGGCTTGAATCACGAATAGTGATAGAACAGGAACGTTAAATTTAAGAACAGAACTAGCTGATGGAATCGTTTCAATATCAGATTGTCTCTGAGATATTCAGAGTCTTCTTTCTTTGCACCTTCACGCCCGTGTCATACATAAGGTCTTCTGTCGTACTGGATGCCACCACTAACCGCTGATTGATGACCGCGTAGGTTGTCTTCACCAGACACTTACTATGGAAGCGACCATAGAGCCTGCTGTGTTTCCCTTCGTAATCCATCAAGGTCTCCGACGCTACCGGTATACCGTCTTCTCCAATCCAGACCTTCAGGGTGCCCTCCGTGTGGGACACCCTACCTCGGTGGTCAGGACGAATGTTCGGGTCGAACGTAAAGACCAGGGCCTTCGCAGACCTGCCTTGATAGGGTTCACTGCTTTCTTTTTTGAAATGAGCACTTTCCAAGAACTGAGATAGGACTCCTGCTTGATTCAGCAATTGGTCGAGCCATCTAGCATCAAGTTCCTTTATGGCATCGCGAACCGGAGTCCCGACTCCAGGATCCTGGGTCAACAGGCGCTCCTCTCCGTCCACTGCCCCCAACTGTGGGAGGTTCCAATCAACCTGAAGAAGTGAGCCATCCTCTCGTACTTGAAACTGCAGCGATCCTTGGCTGGTCACTGGCTGAAGGAAGGATTTGGCTTCCTGGCAATTGGTATAGGTCACGTTGACCTTAACGGGAGCGTGACCATTGAGACGCCGGAGGTTCGCTTGAAGGTCGGATGGGCCATCAGCCCAAGCCAGAGCGGGAAGAACCAACAACAAGATCAACCGGGGGGTGAATTTCATGGACGCACCTCAAGAAATATAAATTGGTGTTGATTCTGCGAGAGTGGGAATTCCCTTCTCGCGGTAGCGAAGGGGCAACACAAGACCTTCTTCGACCATGACCAGTTTCGGGACATACGAGTTAAGGCGGCGTTTGAATTTGGCCATTCGACGTTAAAAAATCGTACATGGCACTGCCGAATTTTTTGAATAGCCATACAGTCAACATAAGGCAGAAAAATGACAAGGGGGATTATGCAATGGGCAATTTGAGTTCTGGCTTCAATGGTTTTAAAAGAACTCCAGCGATCAAATTGGCTTGCTCTCGACTGGCCTTCTTCCATCCCAATGGAATCTGGCCCTCGGTAGGCATAGGCAGGAGTCGTCGGTGATTAATTCATGAGAGCAAATCGAATAGTGGTAGGTTGCCCGTTGGGTCCGACTTAATTCAATTCGAGGTCTGACCGTGGGGACTCTCTATTTCCATTTTCCAAGTTCCACGAGGCGATATCGTTTGTGAAGGTCGTAGCCTTCGCTCTCTTCCTGGACTTCTTCCATACGGTTCAAAAGAAGATGGTCCCCTTCGACCTTGAAGGTGTAGTCGATTTGAAGCTTCACTTCTTCGGTCGGTGCGATGCGCTGGGTTCTTCCCTTGTATCGCTGCCAGAGGCGTGCGCGAGATATCGAGCAATCCGGAGCTAGCCAAACCTCAAGATGACCCTCTGACTCCCAAAGGCGCTTCAACCGAGTGGGAACCTGGGGCGGAGTTTGGAAAACAAGGCATGCCGCGTCCTGAGGTGTTACTGATGTGGCGATCTTGCTGTTCATCCATTTGTGAATAAGGGGCCTTGGTTCAATGATCTGATTCAGATCTAGTCCATTCAGTTCCTCGAGGTTCGAGGTTAGCTGAGTCCACAATTCACCGTTCTCAACGCGTAGTTTCAGGTCCTGTCGCGTGATTCGTGGGGGTTCCTCAGGCTTGGATAAATGTTCTTCCCGACATTCGACATGGAGAGTTTGTTTGATATTGCTCAAACCGGGGAACCGGTCCAGGGAATGGATTACGTCGGTGGGAGAAGCAGCGCTGAGGTGCGCCGTGAGGATTAAGATTGCAAGGGCTTTCATGGCATAAATACCAATCGATAGGGGTGTGGGAGCGTATCAATTCATATTGTCATGAATTCGAGGCGCTAAAATTATTTGG
>PMJK01000084.1 GCA_003158505.1 Holophagaceae bacterium
CCCATCAATGCCGCCCGCGTGGCCCTGCTGGCCCAGGAGGGTTTAGCCATCCCACCCCCCTTGCGCATCCGGGTCGGCGTGGCCTCTACCGGCGATGAACTCGTTCCGAATCCAGCCCCTCATCAGATCCGCGATTCCAACGGACCCATGCTCCTGGCCCTCGCCAGAGCTCTGGGTGCCGAGGCGGAGCTCCGCGCCCCCCTGCCTGACGATCCGGTCGCCTTGGCAGCCACACTGTGCCAGCCGGGGGACATTCGCATCCTGCTCACCTCCGGAGGAGTGAGCATGGGGGACCGCGACCACCTGCCCGCGGTGCTGAAGGGTCTCGGGGCGACCATCCTGTTCCACCACATCCGGCTCAAGCCGGGCAAACCCATGCTGGCAGCCCTGCTGGGAGATCTGCTGGTGCTGGGCTTGCCAGGGAACCCTGTATCGGCCTATCTCAATGCCCTGCTGTTCCTCCCGCACGCCCTGGCCCGACTCGAGGGGCGCATGGCGCCCAACCCCTGGCGCATGGGACGACTGACGGCGGCCGTGAAGCAGAAGGGGGACCGACCCCTGCTGCATCCCTGTCAACTCGCCGAGGGTCGGCTTGAGCCCCTGCCCGGCAGGGGTTCCGCCGACCTCATCACCCTGGCCCGAGCCGACGCCTTCGCCTGGATCGAGCCGGGCGGGCTGGAGGCGGGGGCTAAGGTCCGTTACCTGACGGTCCTATAACCCTGCTCCAAAAGTGCCTGCGGCGCTTTTGGAGCTAGAAAAGGTCTTTTCCGACTCCAAAACGCGTAGCGTTTTGGAGCAAGGCTCACCCCTTCGCGTATCGCTGCAGCTTCCCCAGATCCAGGATGCGCACCACCGGGAAGGTGCTCTGTATGAGGCTGAGGTCAGTCAGCAGGCGCAGGGCCCGGCTGAAGGCCTCCCGGCTCGCTCCGATGCACTGGGCCAGGTCCTCCTGGGTCTCCTGGAACTCCACCAGGGAGCGCCCGGGATTCGATTCATGGGCTTCCAGCAGCAGCTGGGCCACCCGCTCGGGCACGCTGTGCAGGCTGAGCGTCTCCACCAAGGTCACCAGGTGGCGCACCTTGGCTGTGAAGTGATGGATGATCATTTCCGCCACTTCCGGATGCCGATGCACGATCTGGCGCAGGGGTGCCGAGGGGATGAGCCAGCACTCCGTCTCACCGTGGGCTTCCGAACTGGAGGGTGTGGGCGCCCCATCGAAGACCGGGACCTCGCCCACGCAGTCTCCCACTTTCAGGAACTGCAGTACCTGAACCCGCCCCCGACCGTCGGTACGGAAGACCTTCAGTCCGCCCTTGACCACCACGTACACGCCTGGAACCTGATCGCCCTGGGTGTAGATCCGAGCACCGTCGGGAAAGCGGCGGAGTTCGGCGATGCTAGCCAGTTCCTCGGCGGCGTTTATCGGGAGCCCGGCCAGGAACTCGATCCTTCTCAGGTTGAGGACAGCTTGAGGCATGGGGCTCCATCGGGTGACTCAGATAGTTATCTCACATTCCCGTCCGTTTGTGACCTCGGTCACGCCCCGGGAGCACGGCGACCAGTACTTTACCGCGCGGTTGGATTTTCGTTCTGAGAAATTCGCGGAAGACAAGACTCGTCCGCAACTGCCTACCTATGACTCTTTTATGTTTTACCGGCGGGTCGGCGCCTACTTTACCCGCTCCATGAACGTACGATCCACCGTGTTCACACGGATCCTCTGCCCGGCTTCCATGTAGGGGGGCACCCCCACGGTGATGCCGTTGTCCAGCTTGGCGGGCTTGTAGGAGCCGGTGGCGTTGGCGTTCTTCATGACCGGATCGGTTTCCACGATCTCCAGCACCACACTGGGCGGCAGGGTGGCGCCCATGGGCTGACCCTCATAGAACTCGATCTCCACCTGCATGTTGGGCTCAAGGAAGACCAGGCCATCGCCCAGGATCTCCTTGCTCACTTCCAACTGCTCGTAGGTCTCGTTGTTCATGAAAACCAGGTGGCTGCCGTCCTCGTAGAGGTATTCGAGCATGTGCTGTTCGAGGCTGGCCTTGTCTACCTTGTCGGAGCTGCCGAAGCGGTTCTCTCGATTGATGCCGTCCTTGAGGCGCTTCATCTTCACCTGGACCCGGGCCGGCAGATTGCCGGGAGTCTGGTGCTCCGTGCTGATGACTCGACAGAGTTCGTTTTCGAAGTTGACGATCATCCCGGCGCGAACTTGGGTGGCAAGGATCAGAGGCATGGGAGCTCCGGGTGACGGAAGGGCAGGAATCGGATCTCAGCTTAAAAACCCCTCGCCGGGACCCCGGCGAGGGGTTTTTGGTGGGCGTACCAGGATTTGAACCTGGGACTTCTACCGTGTGAAGGTAGCACTCTACCGCTGAGTTATACGCCCACGGCCGATCAGAATACAGCAGGACAGAAGCCTTTCCAAGCCGGAATCATCAAGCGGTCAGGACCCGGCGAAGGGTCTGCGCGAAACGTGGGGCCTCGGCCGCCCGCATCCCACAGAGTCCGACACGAAGGCCATCCGGGAGTGGCACGGTGTAGACCCCTCGCTGCTTCATCTGGACGCAAACGGCCTCAGGATCAGACACTGACACGCAAACGAAAAAGCCGCCCGTCCATTGGAGCGCCTCCATGCCCTCGGCAGTGAGGGCTTCATCCAGCGCTGAAGCCCGCGCGGCCAACACCTCGGACCAGTGGCGGTGCTCCGCCGCCAGCCGCGCCTGGGCCTTCCCGTCCTTCTCGAGCCGCAGCAGCAGGGCCTGGGGCGCCTTGGCGCAATTGGACCAGGTGCCCCGGCAGGATTGGGTAAGAGCCGCCTGCAGGGCAGGATCCACGGACCAGGGAAACGCCAGGGCGCCGCATCGGCCGCCGTAGAGGGTCATCGATTTCGAAAGCGACAGGGAGGCACCCACCAGCACGCGCCCTTCCGCGCCCAGGGCCGCGTAGTCGCTCAGCGCGGCCGCCACGGCTTCAGGCACCCGTGTGTAGTCGAGGTAGGCGAAATCCAGGAGCAGCGTGAGGGGCCCGAGCGCCGAGACCTCGCGCAGCAGCCCCACCAGCGTCGCACGATCGGCGGGGGAGAGGCTGCGGCCCGTGGGGTTGTGGCAGGGATCGTTGAGCCACAAGAGAACCCGGCCCTGGTCCTTCATGAGGGACCGCAGGGTCGCCTCCCAGGCGCCCGCATCCAGGGGCTCGCCCACTCCGGGCCAGGGGGCCGTCACCAGGCCCATGCCATTCTCGGCGGCCAGGGTGGCGTAGGGTCCCCAGAAGGGCGCGGTGGTGAGCACCCTCTGCCCCGGTTCGAGGAGATTCTTCAGCGACAATGCCAGTGCGCCGCTTCCGCCCGGCGTGGCGCAGGCCGCGCCGGCTATGCTGAGCATGGGCCAGTGCCTCCGCACCAGCGCCTTCAGGAAAGAAGGATCCCCGGCGATGGGCGCGTAGGGCGCAATCTCCAGCGCGGTCAGCTCACGCCAGAGGTCCATCACGGCATCCAGCACCACCAGTTGGCCCGAATCGTCCAGAAGGGCACCTACCGTGGCATTGAGGATGGATTCGCCAGCGGCCCGCCGGGCCTGGGCCTCGGCGTTGAGGGCGAAGATGGGGTCATCCGCAGGAAAGGCTCGTCGGGAGGGGATCAGCTGGCGCGTCATGCGTTCTAATTATGGGGCAACCGCCCGGCCAGGGCAGCCTCCGTCCCGGTTCGACCTTATTTAAGCACCGGTGGATTGGACCGGGCCCAGCGCATGAAGGCCGCCGCCTGGCCCGCAAGGCCTCCCCCGGCCTGGGCCCAGGAGAAGGTGCGCAGGATGCTGAGATCCGGCAACGGGATCACCGCCAGGCCCCCCCGAGCCACTTCCCTTTGGATGCTCCAGCGGGACAGGAACCCTATGCCCAGTCCCAGCAGCACACAGGATTTGATGGCCTCGGTGTCCCCCACCACCAGGTCCGAATCCCGCGGCGCCCGCACCACCCGCAGCTTCCGCAGGGCCCGCTCCACCACCACCCGGGTGCCGGAGCCCGGCTCCCGCCAGATCAGAGGCACCGCCGCCAAGTCCGCTACGGTTCGCACACCAGCTAGGGGTTTGGGAGCCCGGACCGCCCGGACCGCCACCAACTCGTCCCGCAGGTAAGGCTGCAGCGAGAGTCCCTGTGCCCGGGTCAGTCCTTCCACCAGCGCGAGCGGGACCCGCCCCTCCCGCAGCCAGGTGAGCACTTCGTCGGTGTTGCCCACCTCCAGGGCCAGGGGGCTCGGCTGGTAGGCCGCCAGGAAGCTACGGAGCACCAGAGGCAGAATGTAGGCGGCGGCGGTGGTGCTGGCTCCGAGGCGCAGCCCACCCCCTGGCGGCAGTTCCGCCCGGACCTGTTCTTCCGCCTCTTCTAGCAGACGATGGACCCGCCGGGCGTAATCCAGCAGCAGCCGCCCCGCTCCCGTCAGCTCCACTCCCGAGGCGTGCCGGGTGAAGAGGGGCCGTCCGACCTCGGCCTCCAGCTGGCGGATCTGGGCCGTCACCGCGGGCTGGGAGAGATTCAGGCTCCGCGCCGCTCCCGAGACCTGACCGGCCTGAGCCACCACTCGGAAGGTTTCTAGTTTGCGGGGATCGAGGCTGGAGAGCATGGACCATCCATCAAAAATTCTGATTGTATATCTGAGAATACGATTATTTTTTTGGATGACTTGTTCTTACCTTCAGCCCATGAGCCAGGTCCTTTCCCGAACCTTCCCCGCCTCTCCCGCAGCCATCCCCATGTTGATCCTGGGCGCCCTCCTTGCGCTGACGCCCATGGTCTCCGCGGCCGTCGCCCTGGTCGCCGGCGCCGTCATCGCCTTGCTACTGGGGAACCCCATCCATGCGCAAACCCACGCCTGGACGCAACGTCTGCTGCCCCTGGCCGTGGTGGGCCTAGGCGCCGAGATGAATCTGGGCACGGTGGCCCGCGTCGGCCTGCACGGTCTGGGCTACACGGCCATCAGCCTGTCCCTGGTCATGGGCCTGGGTCTGCTGCTGGGCAGGTATCTCAAGATGGACCGCGAGGCCGGTTTGCTGATCAGCATCGGTACGGCGATCTGCGGAGGGAGCGCCATCGCGGCGGCGGCACCGGTTCTCCGTGCCCGCCCCCATCAAGTGTCCGTGGCCCTGGCCACCGTGTTCCTGCTCAATGCCGTGGCTCTGGTGGTCTTCCCGCCCATCGGGCACATGGCCCATCTGGGCCAGGATCCCTTCGGCCTCTGGGCGGCCCTGGCCATCCACGACACTAGTTCTGTGGTGGGCGCCGGCCTGGCCTATGGACCCCGGGCCCTGGAGGTCGCCACCACCGTGAAGCTGGCGCGGGCCCTCTGGATCGTGCCCATGACCCTGGGGCTCGGCTATATGATGGCCAGGCGCCGCAGGAAGGCCGCCCTGGCTGGAGGCAACCTGGAAGCCGAGGATGCCCTCCCCGTGAAGAAGCCCTGGTTCATCGGGGGGTTCCTCGTCATGGCCGCCCTGGGGACCTGGATTCCGGCCCTGCATGCCGCGGGCCATGTCGTCGCCACGGCTGCGCACCATGTGCTGGTCCTCACCCTCTTCCTCATCGGCGCGGGCCTCAGCCGCGAGGCCCTGAAGACCGTGGGATTCCGGCCCTTCCTTCAGGGGCTGCTGCTGTGGTTGCTGGTGGGGTCCCTGGGACTGGGCGCGGTGAAGCTGGGCTGGCTGAGCGTGAGCTAGACTCTCTGCCTGGAGAAGCCCATGATCCGTCCCTTCCAAGGCATGGTTCCCAAGCTTGGTTCGCGCGTCTTCGTGCCCGACAGCGCCCTCATCCTGGGCGACGTGACCCTCGGCGATGACGCCAGCATCTGGTTCCACTGCACCATCCGGGGCGACGTGAACTGGATCCGCATCGGCGCCCGCACCAACATCCAGGACGCCTGCTGCCTGCATGTCACCAACGGAAAGTGGCCGCTCCTCATCGAGGAGGAGGTGAGCATCGCCCACAACGTGATGCTGCACGGCTGCACCATCCGGAAGGGCGCCCTCATCGGCATGAGCACCACGATCATGGACGGGGCGGAGATCGGCGAAGGCTGCCTGGTGGCCGCGGGGAGCCTGCTGCGCGAAGGTTTCAAGGCCCCGCCCCACAGCCTTGTCGCGGGTTGGCCTGCGGCCGTGAAAGGGCCCCTCAGCGACGATCAGCGCGGTCTCGTCAGCAGTGTCTGGGCCCGGTACGTGCGCTACAAGGAGGCCTATTTCAGGGATGGCTGGCCCCTGGCCGAAGCCCCAAAGATCGATGACCCTCAGCCGGGGTTCGCCGAGGGACATCCATTCCCCTGACCGACAGCCAGGATCCGGCGAGGAGGTCACGCCACAGTCCCGCCAGGAATCCCCTTCCCCATCCAGTGCGAGCATTGTTAGACTCACTGGACCATGTCCCCCCTGCTGATCCTCCGCGTCCACGCCGATCTGCGCCTTGGGCTGGGCCATGTGGCCCGGGCGCTCGCCATCCAGGAGGCTTGGCGCATCCATGGTGGCCAGGCCTGCATCGCCATCTCGGGAAATGATCGGGCGCGGCGGGTGGGCGGCGGCACCCATCCCTTCCTGGATGAGCCCCTGCCCTGCGAGGCCCGGTACCTCGGCGAAGATCTCCATGCGGCCCTGCCAGCGGACCTCAAGTCCCGGGCCTCGGTGGTGCTGGTGGACCAGTGGGACACCAACGCCGCCTTGCTTCAGGCCTTGCGCCCCCTGAAGGTGGCCGTGCTGGAGGACGACACCGACGCCCACGAAACGGCGGACCTGCTCTTCCAACCCTTCCTGGAGGGCGTCCGCTGGCCGGATCATCCCGTGAAGGTGGTGAATGGCTGCAAGGTACGCCCCTTCGAAACGACCTCTGGCACCTGCCGCGTGCTGCGGGGATCCAGCTTCATTGTGGTGGACAGAATGGCCCTGGAACTGCGTCCCAAGCGGATGCCCCTGCAGCCCCTGGCGGTCCACAAGCTGCTGGTCACTTTCGGCGGCAGCGACGGGCCGAACCTGGCCCAGAAGGCCTTCGACACCCTCGCCCGCCTCGCAGCGGAGGATCACTGGCGCGGCGCCTGCACGATCCTCGCCCCCAACGGGATCCAGGGCAGTCCCTTTCCGGGCTGCACCGTGGTTCACAGCATCCCCCAGCTCACCCGCCGCATCCCGAGCTTCGACGCCGTCTGGTGTTCGGCCGGAGTCACCCTGGCGGAAGCCCTCTGCATGGGGATCCCCGCCACCGTGTGGGGCCAGAACGAGCGGCAGCACGGTATCCTGTCCGACCTGGCCATGGCCAATGGCTGCTTCGACCTGGGCATGGGGCCCGAGGCGGATCTCGCCATCGTGCGGGAGGCCCTGGCCCAGTGGCTGGGTCCCGAGGGCCAGGACAACCGGCAGGAGCAGGTGCGCGACGGCATGTTGCTGGTGGATGGCCTGGCCGCCTCGCGCATCGCCCAGGAGCTGTGGAAGCTCGCAGGATGCCAGTCCTAGGAGCCTGTCCAATGTAAGTTGGAAGGCCCCGCGCGTGAATACCAGGACAGGCTCCTGGAAATCCCGGCTTGACCCCCAGCCCTCGCAACGATAAGCTTTCCCTTCTGTGGATTCGTCACCCCTGAGGTGGTGTCTTTGCAGCGCGACTGTGATACCGGAGTAGGCCATGAGCACGTACTTCCCGAAAGCCAATGAACTCAAGCGCCAGTGGTTCCTGGTGGATGCCACCGGCATCGCCGTGGGCCGCCTGAGCACCGCCGTGGCGGATGTCCTGTCCGGCAAGAACAAACCGACCTGGACCCCCTTCCTCGACACGGGCGATCACGTCATCGTCATCAACGCGGAGAAGGCTGTGCTGACCGGCAAGAAGGGCGTCCAGAAGATCTACCGTCGCACGACCACCCAGCCTGGCTCCATGAAGGAAGTCCGTGCCGAGGTGATGAAGACCACCTTCCCCGAGCGCATCATCGAGAGCGCGGTCAAAGGCATGCTGCCCAAGGGCCCCCTCGGCCGGGCGATGTACCGCAAGCTCAAGGTCTATGCAGGCCCGGACCATGAGCAGTCCGCCCAGCAGCCCCTGATCATGACCATCCAGAAGTAAGAGGCGAGGACCCCATGGCCATCATCCAGAATTACGGAACCGGTCGCCGCAAGAGCGCGGCCGCTCGCGCCTTCCTGCGCCCCGGCACCGGCAAGATCACCGTCAACGGCCGCAGCCTGGAGAGCTACTTCCCCAACGCCGTGCTACGGATGATGGTCCACCAGCCCCTGGTGCTGGCCGACCTCGACGGCAAGTTCGACATGATCATCAGCGTCACCGGTGGTGGCCCCGCTGGCCAGGCCTCGGCCATCCGCATGGGCATTTCCCGGGCGCTGCTCAGCTACAACGACCAGCTCAAGTCCATGCTGCGCGGCGCCGGCCTCCTGACCCGCGACCCCCGCATGAAGGAACGCAAGAAGCCCGGCCGCCGGGCCGCGCGACGCCGCTTCCAGTTCAGCAAGCGCTAGTCTGTCTCTGGAAGGGGGAGCCATCCGGTTCCCCCTTCTGTTTTTCCGGTCCGTCCCCAATCAAGTTCCGGGGCGGGCGATTCGGGCGAGGGAACCACCCCAAGCCTTTCATCCCACCCGCGGCACCTTCGCCGCTTGACCAGGGAGGCCAGCATGGCTGCCATCCAGATGAAGGAACTCCTCGAGGCCGGTGCCCATTTTGGACACCAGACCAAGCGTTGGAACCCCAAGATGAAGAAATACATCTTCGGGGCCCGCAACAGCATCTATATCATCGACCTCCAGAAGACCCTTCGCCTCTGGAACACTGCCGCCAACTTCCTCACTAAGGCCGCCAGCGAGGGGAAGAATTTCCTCTTCGTGGCCACCAAGCCCCAGGCCCAGGAACTNNGTGAACAACCGCTGGCTGGGCGGCATGCTGACCAACTTCACCACCATCAAGAAGAGCCTCGAGAAGTTCCGCGAGATCGAAGCCACCTTGGCGGACCCGGCCCGCACGGCCCTGCTCTCCAAGAAGGAACTGCTCACCCTGAACCGCACCCGCCTGAAGCTGGAAGCCTCCTTCCACGGCATCCGGGACATGCGTTCGCTGCCTGACGTCATCTTCGTCATCGATCCCCATCGCGAGGACATCGCCGTCACCGAGGCCAAGAAGATCGGCATCAAGGTCGTGGGCATCGTCGACACCAACTGCGATCCCGACATGGTGGACTACATCATCCCGGCCAATGACGACGCCATCCGCTCCATCCTGCTCTTCTCTGAGCGCGTGGCCGATTCCATCCTCGAGGGGCGCCATTCCTTCAAGGACAAGAGCGACAGCGACGAGATGAAGAAGATGATGGCGGAAAAAATGGAAGTGGAAGGCTAAACCCAAACCACACACGCAGAGATCACGGAGGTGGCGGAGATCGCGGAGAACAGGAGTTCCTGGTTCATCCTCTGCGAACCTCCGCCCTCTCTGCGAACCTCGGCGAGTGTAGTTCAGACTTGAAAAAATGAGGAGATGACATGGCATTCACCGCCCTAGACGTGAAGGCACTGCGCGAGAAGACCGGCCTCGGCATGATGGATTGCAAGAAGGCCCTGGAAGAGAGCAACGGCGACATGGAGCAGGCCAACGAATGGCTCCGCAAGAAGGGCCTGGCCGCCTCCGCCAAGAAGGCCGACCGCATCGCCGCCGAAGGCATCGTGGAAGCCTACATCCACCCCGGGGGCCGGGTAGGCGTGCTAGTGGAAGTGAATTCCGAGACCGACTTCGTGGCCCGCACCGAGGCCTTCCAGCGACTGGTGAAGGAGATCGCGATGCACATCGCCGCCGCCGATCCCGCACCCCGCTTCGTCACCAAAGAAGAGGTCACCCAGGACTTCCTGGAGACCGAGAAGCGCATCGCCACCGAGCAGGCCATGGCCACTGGCAAGCCCGCGAACATCATCGCGCGGATCGTCGAGGGCAAGATGAACAGCATCTTCAAGGAGGTCTGCCTCCTCGAGCAGCCCTTCATCATGAACCCCGATCTCACCATCCAGCAGTACCTCTCTCAGAGGACTGCAGAGATCGGCGAGAAGCTCAGCATCCGCCGTTTCACCAAGTACATCATGGGCGAGGGCCTTGAGAAGCGCAGCGAGAACTTCGCTGCTGAAGTGGCCGCTGCCAAGTAGCTGTTTACCTGCTACAAAAAGGGCGGCCATTTTGGCCGCCCTTTTTGTAGTCGGACCAACCCATGTCTCCCATGAGGCTCCCATGAAATTCAAACGCATCCTGCTCAAGCTGTCCGGCGAAGCTCTCATGGGCGAACAGAAAGGCGGCATCGATCCAGCCGTGGTGTCCATGATCGCGGACCAGGTGAAGACGATCAGTGAGATGGGCGTGCAGGTGGGCCTGGTCATCGGCGGCGGCAACATCTTCCGGGGGGTGGCAGGCGCCACCAAGGGCATGGATCGCACCACCGCGGATCACATGGGCATGCTCGCCACCATGATCAATGCCCTGGCCCTCCAGGACGCCCTGGAGCACAAAGGCGTGGTGACGCGCACCCTGTCGGGGCTGGAGATGCCCAAGGTGACGGAGACCTACATCCGCCGCCGCGCCACGCGCCACCTGGAGAAGGGCCGGGTGGTCATTTTCGGTGCGGGCACCGGCAACCCCTACTTCAGCACCGATACCGCGGCGGCGTTGCGCGCCAACGAGGTCAACGCCGAAGTGGTGATGAAGGCCACCAACGTGGACGGCATCTACAGCGCCGATCCCAGGAAGGACCCTTCGGCCACCCGCTTCGATCACATCAGCTTCCAGGACGTACTGGAAAAGGGGCTCAAGGTCATGGACGCCCCGGCCATCGCCCTCTGCATGGACAACAAACTGCCCATCCTCGTCTTCGACATGAACAAGCCCGGCAATCTGGTCGCCGCGGTCATGGGTGAGGCCGTGGGAACCCTCGTCAACTGATTCCGTCAGACTAAAGGCATGGACATTCTCAGCAGTCTGCCCGAGGCCACGGTCATCCGGGATCCAAGCGACTTGGAGCCCTTCCTCCGGGACGAGTCCCATGTCCGCGGCGTCCTGCCCATGGCCGTGGTGAAACCCCATGGCCCCTCCGCCCTCCGCGAACTGGTCCGTCGGGCCAAGCTGGAAGGCTTCGGG
>PMJK01000143.1 GCA_003158505.1 Holophagaceae bacterium
GCGGCACCTCCTGTGCCGCGCCCTTCATTCGGCCCATCCTGGGCCTCACCCCGTTGGGGCCGGCCATTCGGCCGGTGGCACTCGGCTCCTGCCTCGCGCTCGGGATTCGGCTTCGCCAAAGTGGCACTCCATCTATCGGTCGCGATGCGACCTCCCGCTCGCTGTTGCTCGCGGAGATGGAGCCTCTGCTCATGCTTCATGCTCATGCGAATAGTCTATGCCGTTTCGGTGAGATAGGCCGCGAGAGCCAATGGGTACAGCTCCATTTCCGCCGCGTAGACCCGCTTTTGCAGGTCCTCCGGCGTGTCGCCCGGAAGGACCGGAACACGCATCTGCTGGAGGATACGCCCGTGGTCGTACTCCCCATCCACCAGGTGGACGGTGGCGCCGGATTCAGCCTCTCCAGCTGCCAGCACGGCCTGGTGAACGTGCATGCCATACATGCCCGGTCCGCCAAACTGCGGCAGCAGACCCGGATGGATGTTGAGGATGCGGCCCTCCCAGCGGGCAGGTACGGCCAGCTTCTTCAGCCAACCGCACAGGCAGATCACCTCCGCGCCGGCCTTTTCGGCGGCCTGATAACAGGCCTCCGAAAAGGCCTCATCCGATTCAAAGTCCTTCCGGACTAACACAGTCGTGGGAATGCCCTCTGCCTCCAACCTGGGAATGCCACCGGCCTTGGCCGTGGAGGCGAGCCCCAGGACCGGAAGGGCTGGGACCCGGCCCTCGCGGCATGCCCTGAGCAGGCTCAGGGCGTTGCCGCCAGTACCGGAAATGAAAAGGGCGAGCCGCTTCACTGCAGGGCCGTGAGTACCGCCACATCCGCGATGTCCTGAGCGCTGCAGCCGCGGCTCAAGTCGTTGGCGGGCCGGGCCAGGCCCTGGAGCAGCGGGCCGAGGGCCACGGCGCCGCCAAGCCGCTCGGTGAGCTTGTAGGAGATGTTGCCGGCGTCGAGGTTGGGGAAGACCAGCACGTTGGCGCGCCCTGCCACCGATGAACCAGGCGCCTTCTTTTGTCCCACGGCGGGCAGCAGGGCCGCGTCAGCTTGAAGCTCACCGTCCACAGCCAGGTCCGGAGCCCTCTCCTTGATGATGGCCAGGGCCGCCCGCACCTTGTCCACGCAGGCATGCTCGGCGGAACCGCGGGTGGAGAAGCTGAGCAGGGCCACGCGAGGTTCCACGCCCATGACGCGACGGGCGTTCTCCGCCGAGGCCAGGGCAATATCCGCCAGCTGCTCGGGCGTGGGGTCCGGCACCACGGCGCAGTCGGCGAAGATCATGGCGCCCTGTTCGCCGAAGGCCGCATCGGGGTGGATCATCAGGAAGAAGCTGGAAACGGTCTTGATGCCCTTGGCGGCGCCGATGGCCTGGAGGCAGGCCCGTACCGTCTCGGCGGTGGTGTTCAGGGCGCCGGCCACCATGCCGTCACAGTGACCCGCCTGCACCAGCATGGAGCCGAACCAAAGCGGGTTCAGCACGGCATCGAGGGCCTGGGCCTCGGTGATGCCCTTGGCCTTGCGCCGCTCGAAATAGGCGCCGGCCAGCTCCGCCAACAGAGGGCTCGTGGCGGGATCCACCAGTTCCGCACCCTTCAGCGATAGACCCAGGGCTCCGCCCCGCTTCATCATGTCGGCGGGGTCACCCAGGAGCGTGAGCCGACAGAGGCCCTGGTCCAGCAGGAGCTGGGCGGCCTGGAGCGTGCGATCGTCCCGGCCCTCCGGGAGCACGATATGGCGCTGCAATTCCTTGGCGCGGGCGCGAAAGCGCTCCATCCAATGGCTGTGGTTGGAATGGGTCATGAATTCCTCCTAGTGAGGGACAGTGGGTTGGGATGGCTGGGGGGGTGCCAGAAATACGTGGGGATCCTGACCCGTCCGGCCGAGGAAGGTTGCCGCCAGGCTCGGGGCGCCCGAACTGGCTTCATCCAGGTACATGGCTTCGATGCGGTGCATGGGCAGGAATCGAGTGCCCAGCGCCACCTGGTCAGCCTGCTCTGTGCGGACGAGCGTCAGCACTTCCTCCCAGGGGGTCAGATCCAGACCGCGGAGGGCGATGCCAGCCGCGTCCAGCCCCAGGAGGCAGCCCCAGATTCGCTCCCGCGGTGATTGGAGCACCACCACCACCAGGTCGCCAGATTGGAAGGGCATGGTCAAGGGCATGGCTGGCTCCAGTTCGATCAGCTTAGCCGCCCCATTCAGGAGCCGCCCATGAACCCCATCACATCGCGCCGGCAGGATCTCCGAGAAAGGGCGTTGTAATCCGTGCTTCATTGGGCCCTGGCGTTAGACTGGATCCAGGAGTACCCCCATGACCAAGCCACTCGTCCCCGCCAACCTCCTGAAATCCGTTCAGGCCGCGGACAGGCCGGCCCCTTCCGCCTCCGCGGCCAAGCCCAAGGCGAATGCCGGGCCCAAGCCCGCCGTCAGGGCCTCCACCAAGCCCCAGGGCAAGAGTGGCGTGGCCCACACCCGCATGAGCAACCGCGGAAAGTAGCTGGCGTCAGAGCTGGATCCAGGCCACGAACAGGGCCGCCGCCAGCGAGGCCCCCAGCATCATGGCCAGCCTTTGGCCAAAGGCCCTGCCGCCGGAGAGCCATGCGAATCCAGCCTTGGCGAGCGTATTGGCGCCGATGGCCAGGATGATGGCCAGCGTGGCCGTGGTCGCTGGCAGGCCCACTCCGCGAACCTGGCTGCTGACCGCGAGGGTGATAGGATCCACGTCCGCCAGCCCGGACAGTCCCGCCGCCACCATGAGTCCCCGATCTCCGAACCAGGATCGGGCCGCAGCGGAAACCAGTAGCACCGTGGCCAGGGCCAATCCCCAGGCAGCGGCTCGCTTGAGGTGGAAGGGGTTCTTGACGGGTATCTCCTCCCCACCCACCTGCATGGAACCCGTGCGATAGATCCAGCCGCTGTAGCCGAGCAGAACCAGCACCATGGCGGCCATGGGCAGCAGCAGGGGCCGGGCCAGCACGGATCCACCCACCACGCCCGCCAGGATGATCACCCGCAAGCCCATCACCGCGCAGGCCAGCATGACGGCCACCTGGCCTGGTCCCCGTTGGGCCGGGTCCAAGCGGGCCTGACGCGACATGGTGACGGTCACCACCGTGGAACTCACCAGTCCGCCCACGAGCCCGGTCATCAAGGCCCCTCTGCGGGAGCCGAGGACGCGGTTGAGCCCATAGCCGAGGAAATCCACGGAGGCGATCAGGGCCACCATCCAACCCACCTTGCGCGGAGAAAGCACCCCCCACGGGTCCAGGGTCCGCACGGGCAGCATGGGAAGGAGAATCGCGAAGACGATGAGCAGCTGCATGGCCGCAGTCATGTCTTCTCGATGCAGCTTGGGGATCCACGCCCGGATCCAGGGTTTCGAAAGCAGCAGCAGAGTGACGATGACGGTCATGGCCACGGCCAGTAGCGCATCCCGGGTGAGCAGCATGCCCAGCAGGGGAGCCGTGAGCGCGGCGATCTCCGTGGTGAGCCCGCGATCCGAGGAACTGGTCTCGAAGTAGAAGAGGCCGATCATCGACGCCGACATGACCACGACCGCAATGGGCATCGCTATGCTGTCCCCCCCCACTTTCACGGAGATCCAGCCCACCAGGGTGAGCAGGGCAAAGGTACGGGCCCCCAGGCTGCCGTGAGGGGCTTCCACCGAGTCCGATTCCCGCCGGTTGTAGGTGGCCCCCTGTCCCTCTTGGCTTCGTTCAAATCCGCTGCGTTCTCTTTCGAGGCCCATCATCAGGCCCAGAGCCACGGCTGTGGCGGCTTCCTTCAGGGTGGACAGGTCCAGGCTGAGCATGCGGATCCCTCCGAGTTGCCTAATCGGCCAAATTCCAGATCTGGATGTGACTCGTGCGCTTCAGCACCTCGGCGACCAAATCTGGCGCCGCAGTCCCAAAGGTCCGGACCCGGAAGGAATCCCCTCCCGGCAGGTGGACGACATGAACTGCGGCTCCGCCTGGAAACTCCGGATGCCTCGCCAGGGGACGAGCGAGGGATTCGAGATCGAGGGCCTGGAACCACCCTTCGGGCAGAGGCGCCGTGCGCGCCCCCGGTACCAGGGCCCCCACTTCCCGGGCCTGGAGCAGCACCAGATGCCAGGCGCCGTTCACGAGCCCGCGCCAACAGAGGAAGGGAGGCAGGTCACCGAATCCGATGCCGCCCTGGCGCCGTTCCGGCCAGGCCCTCAGCGAAACGATACCCGCCTCGTCGGCTGCGTCCATGGCGAGGATGGCCAGATCGGGCGAGGTGGGAGGAATCCAGGGTTCTACGTTCAACATCGCGTCGAGCATCGCATATCGGGCAGGATCGCATATCGGGTAGGCTTGGGCCCATGTGTAGGATGCACCAGTGCGGAATGCCGGGGCCTGCCCGCCGGGGGCGGCCATGAGCCTGAGGCCCGTCATCGCCACTGGGCAGCAGATTGGCGCCGGGTGGAGTCCCGCCCTGTCTGTGGCCAAGGCGCTGGCGGCCCTGGCCGAGGCCCGCCGTACCGGTGGCGAAGCCGTCTACTGGCTGGCGGACGAGGATCATGACCGTGCCGAAGTGGCCACCGTGGCTGGATGGACCGGGGGCCGGTTGATTCGGCACCGGTTCCGGTTCGACACACGCCTGGGGACCGCCACCGGGTGGCTGCCCTGGACACCCGCCCACCAGGCTGAGGCGGCGGCCCTGTGGGGGTCTCTACCGGAACCTCAGGAACCCACGCTGCGGGGCCATGTGCTGGCCCTGGGTCAGCCTTTGTGGGATCGCGGCCTGCGCCCCTTTTCGCCGACCGATCCCTTGGTCCGGGAGCCCATCCAGGCGGAACTGGAACGCTGGCGGGCCCTCGATCTCGGCACCCTTCTTGTGCGGCAGGCCGTCTCCCTGGAGGCCGAGGGTGCGCCGCTGCCTTTGGATCCGCGGCTCCAGGCCGCCTGGTTCTCGCTGGACCCGCACACGGGGCGGCGGCAACGGCTGGATTCCGGCGCACCCGTGCCCAAAGGGTGCTGGCTCAGCCCGGGTGCCGCCGTCCGTCCCCTGATGCAGTCGCTCATGCTGCCGGTTGCAGCGGTGGTGCTGGGTCCTTCGGAGCGTGCCTACTGGCGGCTCTGTGAGCCACTGTGGGACCGCGTGGGACTGACCGCGCCGCGGATCCTCCCGCGACCCAGCGTCTTCGTGATGCCACCGGGATTTCACCTGGAGGCCGGACAGTTGGAGGCCCTGAAACTGGGGGCCTGGGATCGTCTCGCCACCTGGCCCGGTCCCCTCCCAACGGCGCAATTCCGCGCCGCAGATCCGGACCTTTCCTGGCCCGAGTCCGTACAGGTGCGGTTCCGCCGGGAACAGGCGCGCAGCCGCGAACGGCTGGTGAAATTGGATAAGCGTTTGCATCGCGAGGCCGCGGCCCGAGGGCTCGGCGGCGACCCGGAACGCCTGCGGCAGACCCTCTTCCCCTTCGGCGCTCCCCAGGAACGCGTCATGCCTGGGGTCCCGTGGCTGCGCAACGGAAACCTGCTCGATGCCATCCTGGAACGCATGAAGGACGCTGTCCCCGTGATCCTCTTGGAGGAGCCATGAGCGCTGACTCTGGTCTCGACATCCTCGCCCTCGGCGCCCATCCCGACGATGTGGAGGTCCACGTGGGCGGCCTTCTGGCTCTGGCCGCGAACCGGGGGATGAAGGCCGCCATCCTCGATCTCACCAGCGGCGACCTCGGTACCCGTGGCACTGCGGAAACCCGCCGCACCGAGGCCCAGGAGGCCGCCCGGATCCTCGGCGTTGCCCGCCTGGTCATGGATTTCCCCGATGGCCGCTTCACGGAAGACGAGGCCCATCGGATCCGCCTGATGGCTGAGATCCGCCGCCTGAGGCCCCGGGTGCTGATCCTTCCCGATCCAGAGGACCGGCATCCCGATCATCGCCGGGCCTTCCGTCTGGCCCAGGAAGCGGCCTACTACGCTGGACTGAGGAATTATCCCTGTCCTGGCGTGCCCTGGCGTCCCGAAGCCCTGGCCTGGGTGGGCGGCGAGAACCCAGGCCGCCCCGATCTGCTGGTAGATGTAAGCGCCGTGTGGGAGCGCCGCATGGCCGCCTTCGACGCCTTCGGCAGCCAGTTCGCCCAGGATCCGTCGCTGCCCCCCACCCGCATCGCCCACCCCGCCTTCCGCCGGGGCGTCCTGGGCCGGGCCATGCACTGGGGCTCGCTGCGCCTGTGCGATTGGGCCGAGGCCCTGTGGTGCGAGCGGCCTGTGCCCCTGGCTTTGACCCGACTCTTGGCCCGCCTGGAAGACCCTTCGTGAATCGCTTCGAATCAGACCTCCTCGCGCAGATCCAGCGCCGGGGTGATGACGTCAGCGGCCGCGTGCTCGTGGCCTGCTCGGGCGGCGGCGATTCTGTGGCGCTTCTCGTGCTGCTTTGGACTCTCCGCAAAAGCCTGGGGCTCGATCTGTGCGTGGCCCATGCGGAGCATGGCCTGCGTGAGGAGTCGCCGGAGGACGCGGCCTTCGTGCGCCAGCTCTGCCGGGCGCTAAATCTGGATCTGGCCGAAGCTTCCCTGGGTGTGAGGGCCCACGCCCAAGAGGAGGGTATCGGTCTGGAGATGGCCGCCCGGGCCCTGCGCTGGGATTGGCTTCGACAGGAGGCCGGCCAGTGTGGCGCGGGCGCCGTGGCTACCGGACACACGCTGGACGATCACTCGGAGACGGTCTTCCTGCGCCTCGCTCGCGGGGGCGGCCTGGGTTGTCTGCACCCGCTGGCCCCGCGTCAGGGCCTGCGCTGGTCACCCCTGGCCGAGATCCGCCGTGCCGATCTGCGCGATTACCTGAGTGCCAAGCACATCCCCTGGCGAGAGGATGCGAGCAACGCAGAATCGTTCACCGCGCGAAACCGTTGGAGGCCAATCCTGGATGTGATGCGCAAAGAGGCACCAGAGCTCGACCGCCATCTCTTCGAGACGCACCTCCAGGCAGACGAGGCCGAACGTCTGGCCCAGTCCCTGATTGCCGGATGGGAAGGCACGCGGTGGTACGTCGAGGATGGGGCCGTCGCATTCCTGCGTGAACCTTGGACCGAGTTGGAACTGCGCTGGACGCTCGAGGCGGCCTTCCGGCGGCTGGGCTGGCCCAGGGAATCGGCCCTTCTGCGCGGCCTCACCCCCTGGTTCGCCGAGCGCCTCGTCCATGCCCGAAAATCCTCGACTTGGGGGAATTTCTACCTAAACCCTGAACCTAATGGAAGGTATATGCATCTAAGACAAGGACCGCTGCCTTCCGGAACCTAGTAAACTGGAGGGCCACCCGGGCTCGTGCCCCAAGGAGTGACCCTTTGAATTCCATGATGAAAAGCGTGCTGGTCTGGCTGGGCATCATTGCCCTCTTGGTACTGGCCTTCCGCCAGATCCCCCAGAACAGCCGCCAGATCGAAATCCCCTTCTCGACCTTCTACACCGAAGGCGTGGGGGGCAAATACAAGTCCGTGACCCTTTCCGGTTTCGATGTGGAAGGCACCTACAAGCAGCCCGATAAGAATGGCAAGACCGGCGAGATCATCGACAAGTTCCGCACCGTGGCCCCGCCCATGCAGGATCTGGGCAAGGTCATCCTCAGCTGGAAGACCGAGGGTCAGATCGAGGAATTCAAGGC
>PMJK01000064.1 GCA_003158505.1 Holophagaceae bacterium
CTGCACAACAAGGCAAACCTTCCTTTGAAAGGATAAGATGTCATCTTCCCCTCGCATTGTGATTGTTGGTGGTGTCGCAGGCGGTGCCAGCGCGGCTGCACGCGCCAGAAGGCTTTCCGAAAACGCAAGCATCGTGGTTTTCGAACGCGGCCCATACGTTTCCTTCGCGAACTGCGGATTGCCGTATCACATCGGTGGAGTCATCACAGACCGTTCACGCCTATTACTCCAGACTCCCGCGAGCTTAAAGGCGCGTTTCGAGATTGACGTGCGAGTGAACACCGAGGTGATCTCCATCGATGTGGCCTCCCAGCATGTCGTGGCCCGAAATCTCATGACTGGCCAGGAACTCCGAGAGCCCTATGACGCACTAATCTTGAGCCCAGGCGCAGACGCGATCAGACTCGCCGTCCCTGGTGTCCAGCACGAGCGAGTCTTCACCCTCCGGAATATGGGCGACATGGATGCCATCCTGGCGACGGTATCGAAGGATGGCATTGGCCGTGCTCTTTTGGTTGGTGCTGGCTACATCGGACTGGAACTGGCAGAACAGCTGCACCACCGAGGACTGGAAGTAGCCCTGGTCGAACGCCTCCCCCATGTCCTGGGAGTGGCGGATACGGAGATGACCTTCCCGCTGCATGAGGAGTTGAGGCGTCAGGGTGTGGATTTGCGCCTGGGTCGAGCCGTGTCAGCCTTCGAAAAGGAAGGCGAAGGGTTGGTAGCCACGTTGGATAACGGAGACAGAATCCCGTGCGACCTGGTGGTCATGAGTGTGGGTGTGAAGCCTGAAACCCGCCTAGCGAGGGAAGCGGGTCTCGCCATCGGGTCTACCGGCGGCATCCTGGTCGATGACCAGATGCGCACGAGCCTTCCCGGCATTTATGCGGTGGGGGATGCGGTGGAAGTCCGCGAGTTCGTGAGCGGAGATCCCGCGCTCATCCCATTGGCAGGCCCCGCCAACCGCCAGGGACGCATTGTGGCGGAAGTGATTTTGGGCAGGGATAGCCGATACAAGGCCACCCAGGGCACGTCCATCTGCAAGGTCTTCGATCTCAGCTTCGCCATGACAGGCCTTTCCGAGACCGCGATCCAGCGGAAGGGTATGAGATATAAGCGCATCTACGTCTATCCTCCCGATCACGCCACCTACTATCCCGGAGCCCATCCCATCACCTTGAAGCTTCTCTTCGACCCGGAAGATGGACGCATCCTGGGGGCCCAGGCCGTCGGTGTGGCTGGTGTCGATAAGCGGATCGACGTGATCGCGGTGGCACAGCGGGCAGGCCTAACTGTCTTCGACCTGGAGGATCTTGAGCTTTGCTACGCCCCGCCCTACGGTAGTGCCAAGGACCCTGTGAACATGGCAGGGTTCGTGGCCTCCAACGTGTGTCGGGAGGATGTGGACCTCTGGGAGCCCGAGGACCTGGCGAACCTCGATGACAGCCAGGTGATGATGGATGTCCGAACTCTCCAGGAACATGCCCAGGGCTCCATCCCAGGATCCACCTGCATTCCGGTGGACGAGTTGCGGGGCCAGTTACCAGCCATCCCCAGGGACAAGGAACTGCTGGTGTACTGCCAAGTGGGCCTCCGGGGCTATATTGCCGCACGCATGCTGACTCAGCATGGGTTCCATGTGCGCAACCTATCGGGAGGCTACCGTCGCTATGCCATGTGGAAAGGGACCCATACGGTGCCACTTGCCTGCGAAGCCGCCATGCAAAGCGAAGATGGTAAATAGGAAACCTGAGACAAAGAGCCACCCCTTCTTTCGATTTGACCCCACGGAGGTTCCATGACCACCAAGGCTTTCCAGGATTACTACCCGGAGAACGTCTCCCATTGCTACGGGTGTGGCCGTTTGAATGAACGGGGACTGAGGATCCGAACCTACTGGGAAGGGGAGGAATCGGTCACGCGCTTCCGCCCGCGTCCCGAACACACAGCCATTCCTGGATACGTGTATGGAGGGCTGCTGGCATCCCTGGTCGATTGCCACGGCACGGGAACCGCAGCCGCGGCCATGTACCAGAAGGACGGGCGGTCCATGGACAGCCTGCCCGCCTACCGCTTTGTTACGGCCTCCCTGCATGTGGATTATCTGGCTCCCACCCCGTTGGACACCGAACTGGAGATCCGCGGCCGGGTGAAGGAGATCAAGGGCAGACGGGTGGTGGTCGAAGCTACGGTGTCCGCCAACGGCAAGATCACGGTCCGTGGGGAGGTTGTTGCAGTCCAAATGCCTGAGAGTTTTTCCGCAGGCTCCTGAAGGCGCGATGACCACTTTCCACCCGGAAGCCATGAGATACGCATCGACAACTCTTCTCATACTTGGCGCGGGGTTTGCTCTGGCCCCTATCACCCCTGCCGCTGCCGCCTTGGTGGGCGGGGCGCTAATCGCGCTGACAGTAGGCAACCCATGGCAGAGTAGGACTCGCACCTGGACACACCAGCTCCTGCCGCTCGCCGTGGTGGGTCTGGGCGCGGACATGAACCTCCGCGCGGTGGCGAAGGCGGGGCTGCACGGCCTTGGCTATACCGCGATCAGTATCCTGCTGGTGCTGGCCCTGGGATGGTGGCTGGCTCGTCTCATGAAGGTTGAGCGTGATGCAGGCGTGCTGATCTCCGTGGGCACAGCCATATGTGGGGGCAGTGCCATCGCCGCCGTGGCGCCGGTGCTCCGTGCCAAGGAACATGAGATCTCCATTGCCTTGGCAACTGTATTCCTCCTTAACGCTGTCGCCTTGGTGATCTTCCCGCCCATCGGCCATGCGGCAGGCCTGGGCCAGGAAGCCTTTGGCCTCTGGTCGGCCCTGGCCATCCACGACACCAGCTCGGTGGTGGGCGCCGGCCTCGCCTACGGACCGCGGGCCCTGGAAGTGGCCACGACCGTAAAGTTGGCTCGGGCCCTATGGATCGTGCCGCTCACTCTGGGCATTGGCTGGCTCGTGGCACGTCGAAACGAAGCCTCTGGCGATGATCCGCCAGTGAAGAAACCCTGGTTCATAGCAGGTTTCCTGGTGATGGCTGCCTTGGTCACCTTCGTTCCCGAATTACATGCGCCAGGCCACCTGGTCGCCGCCATTGCCCGCCGCGTGCTGGTGCTCACTTTGTTCCTGATCGGCGCGGGACTCAGCCGGGAGGCACTGCGAAGCGTAGGCCTGCGCCCTTTCATGCAGGGCTTGGTTCTATGGCTGCTGGTGGGCTCGATGGGGTTGGCTGCCGTCAAGCTGGGAATGCTGACTACGGGATAGGCGGGATCACTGAGGCCGAATGTTTTTTCACTTCACCAGAATCCTTTTGGTTTCCTCCGGACTCTTACTTGATAAGGCGGCCGGTGTCGTCCCTATATTGGAGCTCTCATGGCTAACCTGCTTCCTACCAACGAACACCCAGTCGAGCGCGTGCTTCGCGTGATCCTGGGCCTCGGCGTACTGTCCCTCGCCTTCGTGGGCCCCAAGACACCCTGGGGTTACCTGGGCATTGTGCCGTTGGCGACCGGATTGCTGGGAACTTGCCCAATGTATACCTTGTTTGGATGGAGCACTTGTTCTGTGAAGGCTCATTGACTGGCGATCCTGATCTGCTTTCCCAGGCGGCCTCTGGGGATGCAAAGGCTTTCAATGCCTTCGTCATCCGCCACCGAGAGGCCGTCTGGCGATTTGCACGCTCCCTGACCCGTGATGCGAGTGCCGCTGAAGATGCGCTGCAGGAGACCTTCCTCTCAGCTTGGAGAAGCTCGGGGTCCTTCCGGGGGGAGGGCCCGGCTCTGGGCTGGCTATTGTCCATCGCCCGGCACGCCGTCTACCGTCAGCACCGGGAAAAGGCAGGGGAACCCGAACGGATGGTGTCTCTGACAGAACTGGGAGAAGCCGCAGGATGGGGGGCCGACCCAGATCCCTTGGAAACATTGACGACCTACGACGAGGTGCATCGGGCCCTTGATCGAATGCCAGTGGAGGACCGGGAACTCCTGCTGCTTCGTGAAGTTGAAGGCCTTTCCAACGAGGCATGCGCCTGCCTTCTAGGCATCGGTCTACCTGCCCTCAAGAGTCGCCTTCATCGGGCGCGTTTGCGGTTCGTTTCAAGCTTTCGGGGAGAACGCCATGGCCATTGAACGGGAAATTGCCGGAATGCGTTGTGGCGAGGTTCTGGCGGAGCTGTCGGACTATCTCGATGGTGATTTGACGAAAGCGCGTAGCGCTCAGGTCGAAGCTCATCTTCACGGCTGCGATGTCTGTGAACGCTTCGGCAGCGCCTTTGCCTCAGCCATCCAGACTCTGAGGCACAGCGGCCTCGGCTTTGGTGTAGCTGACTCAACCGTCTTTGAACGCCTACACGCCCGACTGGGGAAAGCCACGCAGGAGTGAGCTCCAGTATGGAATGGAGTCCTGGATTGAAAGAAAATGCTGGGGTTCGCAGCCGACCATAGCGAACGCTGGCGGCACGCGATTCCGGACGGGGTTTGGCCACTTAGAGCGCAGGTTCGGCTCTGCTGACAGCCGATTGGAGCCTTCTCACAAGGAATAATTCCCACCCGGAAGAGGATTCTTTCCACTTTACATCGGACCCATTATTGAAAAGAAACAATTTATGGATTGGCTTCTTACTTGCCTAAAGATCGTGCCTGAGGAGATCTCAGGCACCTTCTGGGGGCAAGGAGATTCTTGGATTGCGCCCAATTCAGGTGGTTCACTGAAAGGAGTTCCACTATGGCTAAGGGATGTCGGTGGCTTCACTTTGAGGCCCGTCATATTTCATTCTGATTGGAAGCGTGGGAATTTCAGGAAAGTTACATTTTTTAACTAAGGATTTAATGGACTTTAGACAATGGCCCAAAGAGTGCGCGACTCAATGGTAAAGCAAGCCCTCTTTCATGCTCGCCCCAAGGAGATCGCCGTCATGAAATCAAGCACGAAGGACCGGGTCCCAGGGAAAATCCATGAGTTCAAGGGCAAGGTCAAGGAGGCCGCCGGGAAAGTGACCGACAACCCACGCCTCGAGTCCGAAGGAGCCGCTAAAAAAATCAACGGAAGCATTCAGAAGAAGGTCGGCGAAGTGGAAAAGGTTATGGGCAAGTAGGTCGCCATGGCGTCAAAAAGCACAATGAGAAATGACGGCTTGAACCTGACTCAAGAGGAGTCGGAATCCCTTGGGGTGGCGTTTCCGGAGGAACCGACCCCGGTATCGCTAGACATGCGAGAGCATCCCCTTCATGAGCAGATTGGTCGGTCTCTGACCGAAGATGACGTGACCGAAACCCTGACCGGCGAAGTGATTCCAGAAAGCCGCGAGGATGTGGAGGATCTCTTCGCTGACTTGCAAGAGGAAGAGGCGAACAAGTAGGTGGACTAGGGTCCCGATCTGTCCACTTCTTCGATTGGATGCGTCGCCTCTGGGAAATGTCGCCACTCACGCGCGGGAATGTCGAGCCCAAGGAAACCGGGGTTTGGCACTGAATTGAGGAGATCTCATGCAGGCCGTGGTTTTCAAACACACAGAAGAACTCGAGAAGATTGACGTCAATGATCGGTTCGATTTCGAGGACAGGTGCCTGGGTCATTTGGTTCTCTCTCGTCCATGCAAGGACTATACAGAGCACGATCCGGGCCCAAGAGGGGTCCGTGTCTTTCTTCACCCGGTGAGCCATGAATTTGAGGCGCGGCCCTATTTGGAATTCGCAAAACTCGTCCAGAACGAGGCCCACTTCCACGTGATGCAGGAAGGCCAACCCACTGCGTTCACTGTAGTTCTAGGTCAATGAAATCAATTGCAGATGGTGACGGGTAACCCTCACATAGAAAGACTAAGGACCTGTATTGGCCAGGACAGTCAACACAACAGAATAAACCGCAGAATTACGCCGACGGGCGGAGGAATTGGTTTTGAGGCACGCCGCTCCGGCCTCCGCCGTGCCTGAATCGTCTCTGCTAACTTGGGCTGTCGAAATGATCCATGAACTCCGCGTACATCAGATCGAATTGGAGATGCAGAA
>PMJK01000105.1 GCA_003158505.1 Holophagaceae bacterium
TGGCTTCATCGCGGCCTCGTCGGGTTTTGTTATGAGCTCTTAACCATGAATGGCCCGCTTCAGCCTCGCCATCTCCTTGCGGTAGGCGCCGACGTTCTGGTTGTGGTCCCTCAGGCTGGGCGCGAAGGTGTGGCCGCCCTTGCCGGTGGCCACGAAGTAGAGGTCCTTCCCGACCAGGGGCGCTTTGGCCGCCTCGATGGCCGTGGCGCTGGGAATGGCGATGGGCGTCGGGGGCAGGCCAGCCACCGAGTATGTGTTGAACCGGTGGGAGTGACGAATATCCTCCGCCCTGGGCCCGCTAAACCGCAGATCGCCGCTGAGCCAACGGGCATAGAGACTGGTGGGATCGCACTGCAGGCGCATGCCGAGATCAAGGCGCTTCTTGTAGACACCGGCCACCTTTGGCTGTTCTTCCGCCAGCTTTGTCTCCTTTTCCACCAGGCTTGCCAGGATCAGGGTCTTGTAGGGCGGCAATACCCCACCCTCCAGCTTCGGACGCACCTGGTCGCGGAAGGCTTCCACCAGCATGAGCATCACTTCCTCGGGCTCAAGGGCGTGGTTCAGCTTGTAGGTGGCCGGGGCCATGAGGCCCTCCAGGCTTTCGGCCTGCTCGAAGCCCGCTGTCCTGGCCAGCCGCGGGCTCTTCCAGAGAATCCAGAAGGTCTCTTCGGGCACGAAGTCCTTCAGGCGCTTCTGCACCGACCAGGCATGGACACCCTCGGGGATGGACACCAGGGTGTAGTGAATTTCTGCGCGCCGCAGCTTTCCTGCCACCTCCGAAAGGCTGGCCCTGGGCGTGAAGGTATACTCGCCGCGGATGAGTTGGAGCTTGCGGGCTCGGGCCCACAGTTTGAACAGCGAGGCCGAACGGATCACCCCGTCCCGCTCGAGCTGGTCCGCCACCTGGTTGATGCTGGTGCCCCTCTTGACCACCACCGTGGCCTCCTGCCGGAGCGGTCCCTGCCCCTTCCAGGCCCACCACCCTCCCAGTCCCGGCAGGATGGCCAGGATCGCGATGGCCAGGAGGAGCCGGAGGGAGACAGAGGAACGAGCCATGCCTTCAGAATGCCGTGATAGCGTGGATCGATCCAGCAGGGGAACTCATGATCCATGTCGTCATTCTTGGAGCTGGACGGGTCGGCGGTGCCATGGCCCGGGACCTGGCCCAGGATTTCCAGGTCACGGTGGCGGACTGCTCCGAGGCCGCGCTGTCGAGAATGCGTGGGGTGGGTATCGCCACCCGGGCTGCCGATCTGTCGCTCCCGGATGGGGTCAAGGGCGCCGTCGCAGATGCCGACCTGGTCGTGGGCGCGGTGCCCGGCTTCATGGGTTTCGCCACGGCCAAGGCCGTGCTGGAGGCTGGCAAGACCCTGGTGGATATCTCCTTCTTCGACGAGGACTGCTTCGAGCTGGACGCGCTGGCGAAGAGCCAGAAGGTCACGGCCATCGTGGACTGCGGCATCGCTCCGGGCTGCGGGAATCTCATTCTGGGCGACGTCTCCCGCCAGTGGGACCGCGTCATCTCCTTCGAATGCCTGGTGGGCGGTCTACCCGTGGTCCGCACCTGGCCCTATGAATACCAGGCGGGTTTCAGCCCCATCGACGTCATCGAGGAGTACACGCGCCCAGCCCGCTATGTGAAGGCTGGCCATGTGGTCACCTTCCCTGCCCTGTCAGAGCCGGAATTGATCGACTTCGAAGGCCTGGGCACTCTGGAATCCTTCAATACCGACGGCCTGCGCAGCATCATCAGGACCTTCCCCCAGGTGCCGGACATGAAAGAAAAGACCCTGCGCTATCCCGGCCACATTGAAAAGATGCGGATGCTTCGGGAGTCCGGCTTTTTCGGCAAGGAGAAGATCCGGGTGGCTGGCACCCTGATCAGCCCGTTGGATCTGACCGCCGCCCTGCTCTTCCCCATGTGGTTCATGCAGGAAGGTGACGAGGATTTCACCGTCATGCGGGTCGCCGTCGAAGGCGAGGTGGGTGGGCAGCAGGTGCGGAAGGAACTTAACCTGCTCGATCACTATGACCGGGCCACCAAAACCACCTCCATGGCTCGCACTACGGGCTACACCTGTACGGCCACGGTGCGCCTGGTGGCCAAGGGCGGCTACACCCGTCAGGGCATCAGCCCACCGGAGTTCGTGGGCCAGCAGCCTGGGGCCTGGGACTTCATCCGAGACGACCTGGCGAAACGGGGCGTGGCCTTCACGGAGAAGTCCTAGCCTTCCAACTCCCGATGCCGGATGGTCAGGGCCGCCACATCGCCCCTGAGCCGGTGCGCGAGCATCTCCACCAGCGCCACCGAACGGTGCCGGCCCCCCGTGCAACCGATGGCGAGGGTGTGGTAGGCGCGACCCTCCTGCTGGACCAGGGGCAGGGACCAACGGAGCCAGGATTCTGCCCGTTCCAGGAACTCCCGGAACTCCGGCGATTCCAACAAGTACTCCTGGACGGGCCAATCGCGGCCGGTGAGGGGCTTCAAGGCCTCGACATAGAACGGATTAGGCAGGAACCGGGCATCGAGGACCACGTCTGTGTCCGCAGGGACGCCCCGCTTGAAGCCGAAGCTGAGCAGGCGCACAGCAGTGCTGCGGGTCCGCACCTGGGGCACCAGGGCCGCGATCCTGAGGCGAAGTTCGGACAGGCTCAGCTGGCTCGTATCAAGGATGGTGGTGGCCAGGGCCCGGATGGGAGCGAGCATCTCCCGCTCCCGGCGGACGCCTTCCTCGGCGGTCCCCAGCATGGCCAGGTGGTGGGGACGCCGGGTCTCGGAGAATCGACGCAGCAGGACCTCCTCAGCGGCCTCCACGAAGACCACCTGCACGGGCACGTTGCCAAGGTTCAACCGCTCCAGCAGTGGCTCGAATTCCTGCACGAACTCCGCCTGCCGGCTGTCCATGCCCACGACCAGCCGCTCGCGGTTCGGCTGCAGCTTGGATTCTAGTTCCAGCAGGGGTTCCAGAAGACGCGGCGGCACGTTGTCGAGGGCCGTGCAGCCGCTGTCCTCCAGGGCGCCCAGCACCGAGTGCCGCCCCGCGCCTGAGAGTCCAGTGACGACGATGAGTTCCATCCCCCTAGTGTGAAACAGGGCCGGAGGCCCTGCCTAAGAAAATCGCAGGGAGCCGATGGGCCCCCTGCGATTTTCTCAAGCGGGATAGTGGCAACTGATCAATCTTCCAACCCGCCCGCAGTGAATCGCAAGACGCGCTGGATCCCTTCGGGGGCATTGCCCAGCTCGTCGGGGCCCAGCTCGATGGTCTCGGTGGGGACCCGGAAGAAATCCTCATCCGGCACGTAAGTGGGCTGGGGTTCCACCCGGTAGAGGTAGGAGATGATCTCGTCCTCATAACCGAAACGCATCTGCTCGAAGTACTCGTAGCTTTCCCGCTTGTACTCGACCAGGGGATCCTTCTGGCCGTAGCCGCGGAAACCGATGGCCTCCTTCAGGTGATCCATGACCAGGAGGTGCCGCTTCCAGGCCGCATCAATGATCTGGAGGATGGACCAGCGCTCGTAGCTTCGCATGCCCTCGCCACCCAGGCGTTCGTCCTTGCCCTCGTAATACCGCTGCACTAGAGCCGCCAGGGTCTCGCTGGCCTGGGCCTGGGGCATCCTACCCACAGCATCCACCTCCTCACCGGTGAGGGTGAACAGCTGCTCCACGCGCTCGCGGAAACCGGCCAGATCACGCTCACCCTTGTCGGACAGGAAGTCATGGGCGATGCCTTCGGCGATCTCGCCGGCCACCCGCAGCACATATTCCTTGGTGTTGCCCTTCAGGATCTCGGTCCGAAGCCCGTAGAAGAAGATGCGCTGCTTGTTCATCACATCGTCATACTCGAGCAGGTGCTTGCGGATCTCGAAATGGTGGGCTTCTACACGCTTCTGGCTACGCTCGATGGCCCGGGTCACCATGCCCGCCTCGATGGGCTCATCATCGTTCATGCCCATGGCGCCCATGAGGTTCTTGATTCGGTCACCCCCGAAGATCCGCATCAGATCGTCCTCAAGGGACAGGTAGAAGCGACTGGAACCAGGATCCCCCTGGCGACCGGCTCGGCCGCGAAGCTGGTTGTCGATGNNGCGTTCCGTGCCCAGGATGTGCAGCCCACCGAGGGACACCACCTCCTCATGCTCCGCTGCCGTCTGTTCCCGCATTTTCTCCACGAGGGCTGAGAACTCCGGTGTCTCGAACCCTTCAGCGTCATAGAGGGTGATGTTCTTCTTCTTCGCCTCAAGCCGGGCCAGGCCCTCGGGATTGNNGTCCTCGCTGCTCTCGATGCTGGCCGTGCCCACCAGGATGGGCTGGCCCTTCGTGTGAAGGTCCTTGATCTCTTCGACGACGGCCTTTTTCTTTCCTGCACGGGTCGAATAGACCGTATCCGCGAAATCCTTCCGGATCATGGGCATGTTCGTGGGCACTACCAGCACTTCAAGCTTATAGATCTTATCGAACTCCGCAGATTCCGTATCAGCGGTACCGGTCATGCCGGCCAGTTTTTTGTACATCCTGAAATAGTTCTGCAGGGAAACGGTCGCTAAAGTTTTTGACTCTCTTTGGATCGTCACCCCTTCTTTGGCTTCGATCGCCTGGTGNNGCCGTGCCGGTCATGCCGGCCAGCCTGCCGTACATGCGGAAGAAGTTCTGGAACGTGACGGTGGCGAGAGTCTGATTCTCTGCATTGACCTCCACGCCCTCCTTGGCCTCAATGGCCTGGTGCAGACCGTTGGACCAGCGGCGACCCGGCATGAGGCGGCCCGTGAATTCGTCCACGATGACCACTTCCATGCCCTTGCCGTCCTCCTTGGGTCGGACCATGTAGTCCACGTCCAGCCGATAGAGGTTATGGGCCAGGAGGGCCTGGTTGAGGCCGTGCAGGGTCTCGATGCTGGTGGGGTCATAGAGGTTCGTCACGCCGAGCAGGTGCTCGGCATGGTGGATGCCCTCGTCCGTCAGCATCACCTGGCGGTCCTTCTCGTCCACCTTGTAGTGCACGTCCGGCTTGAGCTTGGGGACAATGGCGTCGATGCGGAAGTATTTGGAGGTGTCCTCTTCGCTACTGCCCGCGATGATGAGCGGTGTGCGGGCCTCGTCGATGAGGATGCTGTCCACCTCGTCCACGATGGCATAGTGGAATCCTCGCTGGGTGAACTCCTCCAGTTCCCACTTCATATTGTCGCGGAGGTAGTCGAAGCCCAGTTCATTGTTCGTGGCATAGGTGATGTCACAGGCGTAGGCGTCGCGGCGCTGCTGATCGTCCAGGCCATGCTGGATGATGCCGACGCTGAGGCCCAGCCAGGTGTAGAGGCGGCCCATCCATTCGGCGTCACGCCGGGCCAGATAGTCGTTCACGGTGACCAGGTGAGCACCCTTCCCCACCAGGGCGTTCAGGTAGAGGGGAAGCGTGGCGGTGAGGGTCTTGCCTTCACCCGTCCGCATCTCAGCGACATTGCCCTCGTGCAGCGCCATGCCGCCCACGAGCTGCACGTCAAAGTGGCGCATCTTAAGCACGCGCTTGCTGGCCTCGCGGGCCACGGCGAAGGCCTCGGGCAGGATGTCCTCCAGGGTGGCGCCATTCGCCAGTTTCTCCTTGAGGTGCGGAGTCCTGGCCTTCAGGGCATCATCGCTGAGGGCGGAAATCTCAGGCTCCAGCACATTGATGGACTGGACCTTGGACCACAGCCGCTTCAGCTCCCTGTCATTCTTGGATCCGATGAGTTTCTTGAGAAAGGTGTCGAGCATGAAGCCGTCCAGTCGCGTAAACCATCGATTGTAGCGCGACAAACCCCCATTTCCCAGTGCCGGAAGCTGCCGCCAAGCTTCCGTGGTTGCCGAACTTACCGGCACAGGGCACACTGAATGTTTGGATTCTGGAGGAGCCATGGCGCTTGAGCGCACCTTTGCCATTGTCAAGCCCGACGCCGTCAAGGACGGCCATATCGGTGAGATCATCACGACCATCGAACAGAGCGGGCTGAAGGTGGTGGGGCTCAAGCTGACCCGCCTGACTCCCGCCATCTGCCAGGGTTTCTATCACGAGCACGTGGGCAAAGGCTTTTACCCGGAACTCGAAGCCTTCATGACTGAGGGCCCAGTGGCGGTCATGGTCCTGGAGGGCGAAAACGCCATCCTGCGGTGGCGTGAACTCATGGGTACCACCAACCCCGCAAATGCATCGGAAGGTACGCTCCGCAAGCGTTTCGGCGCCAGCATCGGCCGCAACGCCACCCATGGCAGCGACAAGCCCGAGAGTGCGAAGTTCGAGGTGGGCTACTTCTTCAACGCGTTCGAGCAGTTTTAACCCAGGCGAAGCCCCTGCGAAAATCGGCGCCAACGGCGCCGATTTTCGTTTGAATGGAAGCCGGGTGGAACCTCAGCCCTCCAGAATCGCCTGCAGCGCAGACTGGCAGAGCCTTCGGACCCCCGGGAGCAGGTCGGCACTCTGGAGACCCCTCTCGCTGAACCACTGGCCGCCCGGAGGAGGCGGGGGAAGCAGATCCTCAGGCGCCTTGGTGCGCAGCAGATGACTCAAGTAGAGGCGCTGCTGCCCTTCGAGCCCCTCAAGACGCAATAGCCAAGGGGTCGGCAGCCTGCTGGTGCGCTCGTCGAACACCACAGGCAGAACGGACTTGTCGACGAAGCGAAAGGGCATGCCCCAGGCAGCCTCGATCTGCGCGTTGAGCAGCGAGGTCGGGAGGAAGCCCGGCGACCAGGGGATCTGGGCGGGCATGAGGAGGCCTCGATGGGGACTGTGGGGCGAGGGCACGAGCAGGACGAAGGGTGTCTGCTGGCCATGGACCAGCACCCCTTCGATGAAGGTGGTGAGGTGGACCCGGCCCTCTGCCATTAGGGCCTCCCTTCAAATTGGATGTGAGCCGCGACGCCGGCCAGCCGCGCCCATGACAAGGCGCCGGCCGCAGGGCGATGTGGGACATCGTTCAAGGCCGGCAACGCAGCCAGGGGTGCGGCTGGCCACGTCCCGGAGGGCAAGGGGCGGCGCCCGGCGCGATACTGCGTCGAACTCCTCGTCGATAGTGCCGCTATCGCCATCGTCGTTCTCCTTGTCTCGCTTGGGCGGCGCCCCTTGCGCGGCCGCACCCCAATTCGAAGGGAGGCCCTAACGGCCTCCCGCGGTTTCCAGTTCCTGCATGATGCGGTCCCGGGCGACAGAGACTTCGCCTACGGCGGCCTCGGGCCGGAGCTTCACGACTACCTTGGTGCGACGGTCGCGCAGTTCCACCATGCCTTCCTTCAGGCCCTTGGCACCCACAGTGAGACGCAGGGGGAAGCCCAGCAGGTCCGCATCCTTGAACTTGGCGCCAGGACTCAGGCCTTCGCGATCGTCGTGCAGGACCTCGAACCCCGCATCCTCAAGGTCCTTCTCGACTTGGTTGGCCACCCCGGAGACTTCCTCGCTGCCGGGATCCAGACAGACCACGTGCACCTGGTAGGGCGCGATGGGCCAGGGCCAGATGATGCCGTCGGCATCGTAGTTCTGCTCGACAGCCGCGGCCACGGTCCGGGTGATGCCGATACCGTAGCAGCCCATCACCATGAAGTTCTCTTTGCCTTGTTCATCGAGGAAGGTGCAGGACATGGACCTGGAATACTTGGTGCCAAGCTTGAATACCTGGCCCACCTCGATGCCGCGGAAGGCCTGGTACCGGCCCTTCCCACAGCGAGTGCAGACGTCGTTCTCGGTGGCCATCCGCAGATCCGCGAAGGTACAGCCCGGCAGGTCCCGCTTCGGATCCAGGCCGAAATGGTGGTAGTCCGTGCGGTTCGCACCGCAGGTGAGGTTGACAGCACCTTCGAGGCTGCGGTCCACCAGCATGCGCACTTCGGTGCGCATGTCAGAGAATCGTGTTCCTTCAGCGGGGACCGGGCCCATGAATCCCGATTTCGCGCCGGTGAAGGCCTCTGCCTCAACGATCTCCATCAACTCAAGCCCAGTGGCTCCAAGGAGATTCTTCACCTTGACTGGATTGAGTTCGTGGTCGCCACGGAGCACGACGCCCACAAGCATCACTTTATTGTTGCTGGCGTCTCCAGCGGGAATTGAGTTCGAGGCCTCAGGGCTTCCCTCGAACTCGGCCTGCATCAGGTAGAACTTGCTGGTCTGGGTGATAGGCATGCCGTCATGCTCGGCATCCTTCATTCCCGCCGCCTGTTCCACCTGCCCCAGCACGCCAGGCGTGCAGAAATGGTCCCGCTTTAGCGCCATCGCTTTCCCATGATCCTCGGGGGGCAGGGCCGGAGCCTCGGTCTTCTCAATATTGGAGGTGTAATCACAGGCATCGCAGCTGAGGATGGCGTCCTCGCCACTGCCCGCCAGCACGTGGAATTCGTGGGTAAAGCTGCCGCCAATGGCTCCGCTGTCGGCCTCTACGGGCCGGAACTTCACCCCCAGTCGGGAGAAGATCCGGTTGTAGGCGTTGAACATGGTCCAGTATCCGCGGTCCGCGCAGGCATCGTCCACGTGGAAGGAGTAGGCGTCCTTCATGATGAACTCGCGGCCCCGCATGAGGCCGAAGCGGGGGCGGCGCTCATCGCGGAACTTGGTCTGAATCTGGAAGAGGTTCATGGGCAGCTGCTTATAGCTGCGCACGTGCTTCCGGACGATGTCGGTGATCACTTCCTCGTGGGTGGGCCCCAGACAGAAGTTGTAGAAGTCGCGTTCATCGGGTGTCTCGCCCCGCTTGCGCCGCTCGGCGATCTCGGCCTTGGCTTTGCGGTCACAGAAGCGGAGCAGCTCGTCTCCGTAGAACTTCCAGCGACCGCTCTCCTGCCACAGGTCTGCGGGCAGCACGGCGGGCATGAGCAGTTCCTGGCAGCCATCCTTGGCCAGTTCCTCGCGGACAATCTCCTCGAACTTGCGGATGCTCCGGAAGGCCAGTGGCAGGTAACTATAGATACCTGCGGCCACCTTCTGGATCATGCCGGCCCGCATCATGAGCTGCTGGCTCACCACGTCGGCATCCCGGGGTGTCTCGCGCAGGGTCTGGATCAGGAGCTTCGACTGCTTCATCAGGGGCCTCGAACCTTTGAGCTTAACGCAGCCCGGGCCCTTCCCGCTCAACCCAGAAGCGACTGCACCAAGGCACTCGCGGCCTTCCCATCGATGGCCGCGCCGTGGGTGGCCTGCAGGGCCTTCATCACAAGCCCCAGGTCCCTCTTCGCCGTGGCTCCACTCTGGGCGATGGCGGCCCTCACCGCGGCCTCCAGGGCCGGACCCTCGAGCAGGGCCGGAAGGTAGGGCTTCAGCATCTCGATTTCAGCCCGTTCCAGGACAGCCCGGTCCGTCTGGCCCACCTTTTCGAACTGGGCGACGCTGTCCTCCCGGGACTTGACCAGGCGTTTGAAGACGGCCAGGGCATCTGCCTCAGTGAGGGTACCCTGGGGTCCAAGCCCCTTGGCCACGGCCTCGTTCTTATAGGCGGCGAGGGCCATGCGGAGCACCTGGGTCCTGGGGGCATCCTTGGCCAGCATGGCGGTTTTCAGGTCGGCCTGCAGGCGCGTGAGCATGGGCATCTCCGGGAGCGAAGGTCCATGGTGACGCGAGTTCCGCCATCTCTCAATGCAAGAAGTCATGCCTGGCCAATCATTGACCGAAACAATCACCAGTCACATTGCCTGGGGTCCCATGAACGTCGCCTTCATCAATCCCTTCATCGAATCCACCCTCCGCAGCCTGGAGATGATGGCCAGCATCGCCGCAGAGAAGGCGGGCCTGTCCGTGAAGGAGGACCTCATCACCACCTACGACATCTCCGCCATCATCGGCATCACTGGGGACACGTCTGGCTCCATCATCCTCAGCTTCCCCGTGGGGTTGGCCTGCCGCATCGCCAGCAATATGCTCATGGAGGAGGTTTCCACCCTGGACAAGAGCGTGGAGGATGCCATCGGCGAGATCGGCAACATCGTGGTGGGCGATGCCAGGCGCCTGCTCATCCAGGACGGATTCAGCCTGTCCATCTCCATCCCCACCGTGGTGATCGGGAAGGGTCACAAGATCAGCCGCAGCGGCGACATCCCCTGCATCGCCATCCCCTTCAAGACCGAATTCGGCGAATTTGAGGTGAACGTGGGGCTGAAGGAATAGTCTTCAGTCTCCAGTCTTCAGAAAAAATAATGAACGGGCGCCGCGAGGCGCCCGTTCTACTGAGGACTGAAGACTCAGGACTGGAGACTACCCTAGACCTTCTCGAACTTGATGACTTCCACGGGGCAACCGGCGGCGGCGGCCTCGATGGCGGCCTCCAGGTCCGTGCCATTGCTGCCGGAGAGAGGGCTCTGTTCGTCCCGATTCTCGTTGTCCACGCCGTCCTCGCGCACGGAGCCATTGACGTTGCAGCTGGTGTCGGTGACCTTGAACACCTCGGGGCACTCTGCCTCGCAGGCGTTGCACACGATGCAGCCTTCTTCGATCCAGACTTTGGTGATGGCCATGGTCGTCTCCTCGAGATCCAATTGGGGCCCGGCATGGGCGTACTCAACTAACGTATCATCGCCGTCGCCTATGACCAAGCATCGCCTCGGTTCCTGGGCCATGGGAGACTGGATTTGTGACGGAGGTCCGCCCATGCATTTGAAGGAGACGGGAGTGCTTGCCCGGATCCGGGATCTGTTGCCCGGTGGCGGCAGCCTCCTGGACGACTGTGGCGCCCTGCCCCCGACGCCCGCTGGTCACTCGTTGTTGGTCACCACAGATCTCATGGAATCGGATCAACATTTCTGCCTCGACTGGCATCCGCCGGACCTGCTGGCCCGCAAACTCCTCACGGTGAACCTGTCGGACCTGGACGCCTCCGGGGCCCAGCCCTTCGGATTCACCCTCACCCTCGCCCTGGGTCCCGAGATTGATGGGCCCTGGCTCGACACCTTCCTGGAAAGCCTGGCGCGAGCCTCCCGGCAGGCCGCCGTCCAGGTGCTCGGCGGCGACACCGTGGGCCGCCCCTCGGGCCTGGGCCTGGGGCTCACGGCCTTCGGCTTCGCGGCCCGATGGCTGAGGCGGGATGGCCTGAAACCCGGCGATCAGATTTTTGTGGACCAGCTTCCTGGGGCCAGCCTGCGAGGCCTGCGGAAGCTGCAGGCAGGGCAACGCTGGGATCCCGCCCGACCCGACCTCGACCTGGAGGCACACCTGGACCCCAAACCCAACCTGGGCCTCGGGTTGAGGCTGGCAGCCATGCCCGAGGTTCATGCCTGCCTCGACCTCTCGGACGGACTCAGCCGCGATCTCCGCAATCTTGCAGAAGCTTCCAAGCTCAGCATCCTGGTGGACCCAGGTCTGGATGAAGATGCCCTCCGGGGAGGTGAGGATTATGCCCGCTGTTTCGGCTCTGACCTGCCTCAGTCGGAGTTGGAACAGCGGCTCGGCCAAGCCCTCATTCCCGTGGGCCGGGCTGTGAAACCGGGTCCCGCGCCCCTGCTCGTCTATGATGGAAGTGGAACGCGCGCCCTGCCGGACCTTGGATTCGACC